>JBBUGO010000040.1:0-2627 GCA_038056025.1 Patescibacteria group bacterium | reverse complement strand
GCATCCTTGATGGCAACAAAGAAGTGGCTATCTTTGGCCAGCCCGTTCCGGTGCTCTGTCACATTGTGACTATCGGGGGCTATTCTGCGCATGCCGATCAAAATGGGCTTCTTGAATTTGTGCACCAGACCGCCCGCGGAGATCGTCTTAAACAGGTTTTCCTTGTGCAGGGCGAAGATACCTCTGCGCTCGCGCTCGGTGAGAAAATTCGGGAAAAACTTGGTATTCCGTCAACGATTCCCGACCACGCGCAAACGGTAACCCTTGAACCGTAACCTCTTGATTTTATCAGTGTTTCAATGTATTATAACGTTTTGAATATCCCCGCATGACCACACCACTACCCAAAGACATTATGCAGGCCCGCCAACTGCCGCTCATCGCGCTGAAAAATACCGTTCTGTTTCCGAAGATTGTGATGCCGATTATTATTCAGCGCCCGAAGTCGGTTGCCGCATTGGATTTCGCCCGTCAAAGCGATCAGCTGGTGTTTTTCGCCACCCAGAAAAATATTGAGGACGATGTCACCGCCGACGACTTGTATCCGGTGGGCACTATCGGGCGCATTATTTCAGTATTCAAACTTCCCGACGGTTCTTCCAAAGTTGATGTAGAGGGTCTCTTGCGCGCGCGGGCAGTTGATCTTGCGGAACACGACGAGCTCTTTTTAGTCAATGCCCAGCCGTTTTCACTCGAGCGTCCCGTGGATGAACTGGAAGAGCAGGCGTTGATGCGCCGCATCATTGAGCAGTTTCGCACTATTTCGGAAATGCGTTCGTTTCCTGCGATTTTACCCGAAGTTATTTACCTCATGTCGCAGGTGCGGGATCCGGAGCAAATTATCAGTTTAGTAAGCGCTAACCTCAATTTGGATTTTAAAGATCAGCAAAAGGTGCTTGAAACCAGAAGCACCAAGGAGTCGCTGGAACTCCTCAATGCTTTTTTGAGCCGCGAACTGGATATTTTAGAAGCAGAAAAGAATCTTGCCAAAGAGACCAAGCGTCGTGTCGGCAAGATGCAAAAGGAACTTTTCCTGCGCGAACAGCTTAAGAGTATCGAAAAAGAACTTGGCATGGATGATGATCAAGCCGAATTCGACGTGTTGAAAAAGAAGATCACCGCCGCGGGTATGCCGAAGACCGTCCAAGACAAAGCGCTCAAGGAGCTCTCACGTTTGGCAAAAATGCCTCCATTCAGCCCCGAAGTTTCCTATCTGCGAACCTATCTCGACTGGCTGGTGGAATTGCCGTGGTCACAGAAGAGCAAGGAGAAACTCGATTTAAAAGAAGCGGAAAAAGTGCTCAACCAAGACCACTATGGTCTTGTGAAGGCGAAAGAGCGCATTTTGGAATACCTCGCGGTTAAGAAACAAACCAACAAGCTCAAAGGTCCCATTTTATGTTTCGTCGGTCCTCCAGGCGTAGGCAAAACCTCCATCGGCCAGTCCATCGCTCGTGCACTCGGCCGCACGTTTGTACGCGTTTCCCTTGGAGGTCTTCGGGACGAGGCGGAAATCCGCGGTCATCGGCGTACCTATGTGGGAGCGTTACCTGGCCGGATCATTCAGGGCATCCACACGGCAAAAGTTGCCAATCCCGTCTTCATGCTTGATGAAATAGACAAAGTCGGCATGGATTTTCGGGGAGATCCATCCTCGGCGTTGCTGGAAGCGCTTGATCCCGAACAAAATCACGTATTTTCCGACCACTATTTGGAGGTGCCGTTCGATTTGTCCGACGTTTTCTTCATTGCGACTGCCAACACCCTTGAAACGATTCCGCCGGCTCTTCGGGACCGCATGGAAGTCATCGAGTTTCCCGGCTACTCTGAACAAGAAAAAGCAAAAATTGCCGAGCAGTTCCTTATTCCAAAACTGCTCAAGGATCACGGCCTGACCAAAAAGGCAGTTGCCGTTAAAATTGACGGAATTCGAGAAATCATTGCGCGTTATACCCGTGAAGCAGGCGTTCGCGACGTGGAACGCCAACTGGCAACCATTCTTCGAAAAGTCACCCGCAAGCTTGTCGAATCGCCATCAACAAAAGCGGTAACTGTCGGCCGCACGCAAGTCGCAAAATACCTTGGTCCCGAAGTATTCTCTGAACAGCTTGCGGAAGCAAAAGACGAAGTTGGCGTTGTGACCGCGTTAAGCTGGACGCCCTACGGGGGAGAAATTAATGCGGTGGAAGTCACGCGCATGCCTGGCAAGGGCCAACTCGTGCTGACGGGACAGCTCGGCAACGTAATGAAAGAATCTGCGCAAACCGCTTTGAGTTACGCTCGCGCGAACGTAGCAAAACGGGGCATCAAAGAAGAACACAACAAACACGACATTCATATTCATTTGCCCTCGGGCGCGATTCGAAAGGATGGCCCCTCTGCCGGTATTGCACTGACAACCGCATTAATCTCAATGTTAACAGAGCGACCGGTACGCAAAGATGTTGCTATGACAGGCGAGGTTACCCTGCGAGGCAAGGTATTGCCCATTGGGGGATTAAAGGAAAAAGTGCTCGCCGCGCACCGCGCTGGCATCAAAACGATTGCCATGCCTGCTACCAACGCCAAAGACCTGCTCGACATCCCTAAAGAAGTTCGACAAAAAATGAAATTTGTCCCCGTCAAAA
>JBBUGO010000039.1:0-11370 GCA_038056025.1 Patescibacteria group bacterium | reverse complement strand
AGAATCTCTACGCTGTGCTGGAGCAACACGAGAAAAAGAAAAGATTCCCCGAGGGCATTTCTGCAAAACTTGCAGAAAAGCTTCTCGCCCACAAAGATCAAGCATTCTTTTCAAAGCGCCTGGGCACCATTGTAACCAATCTGGATATTCCTTTTACCCTCGAAAACGCCGACTGGCGAACCCATCTTAACCCCGGAGAACTCGATCGCACGCTCAAGGACTTTGGGTTTTTTTCACTCATCAAACGTCTGGGCGAACTCAAGATTGAACGCCCAGCAAACGATACTGTTGCCACGGTGCATGAACCCGTTACCGATGCCGATGGCACGCTTATCGCCCACGATGCCAAACCATATATCAGGGACCTCCTCGTACATCGAAAAGGAATTCCGCCCCTTCTTTTTGACACTAAGGTCGGTGCATACCTGCTCAAGCCAGGGGAACGTACCTATGATTTTGAAGCATTACTCCACGAGCACAATATTCCTCCGGATACCAACGCACTGCACGCCTTACGCGACAAACTTGCACGCAACATGCAGGAAGCTGAGGTCATGCGCATTTTCGAGGATATTGAAATGCCACTGGTGAAGGTGCTGGCCCAAATGGAATTGGATGGCATTAGCGTTGATACGAAGATATTACAGCGATTGCGCAAAAAGGCGGAAGACCAGGTCGCAGATCTGGAAAAGAAAATCTATACCCTTGCGGGCGGGCAGTTCAATATCAGTTCACCCCAACAATTAGGCCGCGTGCTCTTTGAGCAATTGGGCCTCCAAGGAAAAGTCAGGCGCACGAGCGGGGGAGCGCTTTCCACTGCCGCGCCGGAACTTGAGAAATTACGAGATGCTCACCCCATCATTGACCGCATTTTTGAGTACCGAGAGATTCAAAAACTTCTTACGACCTACATTGAGCCATTCCCGGATCTCATTGGCCACGACATGCGCATCCATACCACCTACAACCAGGTTGGCGCCGCCACCGGCCGCCTGGCATCGGAGAACCCCAATCTTCAAAATATTCCGGTAAAAACAGACCTTGGCCATGAATTCCGGCGCGCATTCATCGCTCCCAAGGGCACACAACTGGTATCGCTTGATTACTCTCAACTCGAACTGCGTATTGTAGCCCATATTGCAGAAGATAAAAAGATGATGGCGGCGTTTGAACGGGGAGAAGACATCCATACCCGCACCGCGGCGCAGGTCTTTGGCGTTGTACCCGCAAAAGTTACCAAAGAAATGCGTAACCAAGCCAAGGTGCTGAATTTCGGCATTATCTACGGCATGGGATCGCTTGGTTTTGCCCGTGCGGCCGGGGTAGATCGGGCGCAAGCTAAAGAATTTATTGATCGGTACTTTGAGGAATTTTCAGGCATAGCGCACTACATGGAAGCCATGAAAAATATGGCGTATCAGAAAGGATATGTGAAAACGATCTTTGGCCGCCGCCGTCCACTACCGGACGCGCGCTCCACGATGCCACAGCTGCGCGCGCAAGCAGAACGTATGGCCATTAATCATCCCGTACAGGGCACCGAGGCAGACCTCATTAAAATGGCGATGGTGCGCATCTATGATTTTCTTGAACACAAGGGCTTGCGTGACCGTGTACGCATGCTTTTGCAGGTACATGATGAGTTAGTATTTGAGATTGCATCCGATGCGGTGGCTGTCGTTGTCCCCCAGCTCACACAAATTATGGAATCCGTGTATCGTCTTTCGGTGCCGCTTGTCGTCGACGCCAAAGCAGGGAATAATTGGGCAGATATGCATCCCATCCCATGACAATACCGGAATTTTTCCAGCGACTCCTCCGTCGCGTGCAACTTAATAATGCATTAGCAGTGGCAGGAACCGCCGCAGTGGCAATCGTCATCTCTTTTATCCTATGGATCAATCACACTATTGATATCAGCAACCCGGACCAGACATCGGTCAGTTCACTGGCGGGACTGGAGTGTCCCCACACCACGGCCCGACCCGTTGCAGTGATGCTTTCCTCGGATGCTGTCGCACGACCCCTATCAGGTATCAGTCAGGCAGACATGGTTATAGAAATGCCGGTGACGCCAGACGGTATTACGCGCCTGATGGCAGTATTTCAGTGCCAGCGGCCAAAAGAGATCGGCTCGGTACGATCAGCGCGTGAGGACTTCCTTCCTCTCGTGGCTGGCCTGAAAGCCATCTATGCTCATTGGGGCGGTGAAGCAACCGCACTGGAGCGCCTCAACCAGCATATTCTTGATAATATCAACGGTCTGACCTACGAAGGTACCGTGTTTTATCGTAAAAGGGGCGTCAAACCGCCTCATAACGGATTCACTTCGTTTAAAAACCTCTGGGATATCGCGGATAAACTGAAGTATGCCACCCACGATCAGTTCGTTGGATACCCCCACAAAACAAAGCTACTCGGGCGCACCCTTGCTAACCTTGTTGATACCATTGCGGTGCCGTACAACGGAGAATTCGCGGTAATATGGCACTACGATCGCGCGACCAACAGCTATTTGCGCAAACGCGATACTCAACTAGAGCTTGATCGTGACAATAATCAAAACGTTCGCGCGTCGGTGGTGATTCTTATGGAAACCACCTCGCAACCCATCGATATTCAGTACATTAACATCCAGACTGCTGGCAGTGGTAATGCACGCATTTTTCAGGATGGTGTCGTCGTTGAGGGAACATGGCGCAAGGACTCCACATCGCTCGATACTAAGCTCCTGTTTATAGACAAGAAGGGCAAGGAGATCCCATTCACTCCGGGCCCTATCTGGATTGAAATTGTTACCGGCTCCACCCAATGATTATTTTTTACTTCGGCGCTGATGCGTGGCGAGTGCGCCAACAAGCCACCGCCATGCAAGAGCGCTATCGC
This sequence comes from Patescibacteria group bacterium, assembly GCA_038056025.1. Taxonomy (GTDB): domain Bacteria; phylum Patescibacteriota; class Minisyncoccia; order 2-02-FULL-40-12; family GWA2-44-9; genus JBBUGO01. Next base: position 8,484 of record JBBUGO010000039.1, on the reverse strand, counting down.
GCCAAGTATTCAAGCGGCATTAATCTCATTGCCTATAATTTTGCCGATGTTCCGGTGTGCCAGATGCGTGATGCCATCCGTAACGTCTCTTTTTTTGACGAAGTGCGCCTCTGCGTCGCCACCAACTGCTTTTCCAACAAGGAAACCGCTGACGATATTTGCGCACTCATCGATGATTTTAAGCTTATGGAGAGTAAAGACAACGTCCTCATGATTACAGAATATGCCCCGGGTCCGGAGTTAGCGAAAAGACATGCGGCGCTTTTTAAATTCCTGACCACCGCAAAGATAACCCGCCAGGAATTTGCTCCCTTGCGCGGAGCAGCGCTAGAACGTTGGGTTGCGCAAGAATGCGCACACCGCCAAAGGACAATTACCGCGCCGGCGGTGCGTATGCTTATTGAACGGATCGGGAGCGACAGCTGGTCATTGATAAACGAGATTACCAAGCTCGCCAACGCTAGTACCACAACCATCGGACCGGAGGCCGTCAATGCGTTGGTTCGTGCTTCTCTCGATGAGAGTATCTTTGCGCTCACCGATGCACTGGCAGAAAACAACCGGCCTAGGGCGATGGCGTTGCTCTATCAGCACCTCACTGCAGGTGCTGACCCCCAAGCCATATTCGGGGCTATGGTGTATCAGATGCGCATGCTGGTTGCCGCACGACATGCGGGAGCAATACCTGCGGAGGGACTTGCGAAGATGCTTGTCGTACACCCGTTTGTCGCGAAAAAAGCGCTCCACAATGCACGCCATCATACTTCGACATCACTCACACGCCTATGGCAGGAATTGGCGACTATCGACGTCACCACCAAGCGTGGCATAGGAACACTCGAAGACGAACTCTTTCGCTGGATACTGTCGCCGGAGATATTGCGCGCGTCGTAAATCTGTGGTTCAATAGTAGGGATGCCGTCGCATCTCTTACACATCAGCCGTGCCGCCGATTTGGACAACATCTGGGATCGCCGACTGTATCGGGCACTTGAAATCATGCCCGGTTTTTTGGCATGGACAACTATTTTTCTCGTAGTCATCCTCTCGTTCGTGAAACCGGTATGGGTCGCTATCTTCGTTATCGCATTTGATATTTACTGGCTTTTTAAGGCCATTTATCTCTCCCTCCATATGCGCGCGGCCTTTGTCCGTATGCGCAAAGAACTCAAGCGCAACTGGCAGGAAGAACTCGCGCGGGCGCGCCCCGCTACTCCTGAACTTGCCGGTACCTCATGGCAGGATCTATATCACCTTGTTATCCTCCCCATGTATAAAGAACCCCTGGCGGTTGTCCGAGAGAGTTTTCAGGGCCTCGTGAAGGCGCGCTATCCGCTGGATCAACTTGTGGTCGTATTGGCAACCGAGGAGCGAGCTGGCCAAGAGGCACAGGAAACCGCTCGCGCCATTGAGCGGGAGTTCGGTCATCGTTTTTTCCACTTTCTTATCACCACGCATCCCGAAAATCTTCCCGGGGAAATCCCTGGCAAAGGATCTAACGAAGCATGGGCTGGTAACCAGGTGCGGAATAGTGTCGTTGATCCTCTGGCGATTCCGTATGAGCGTATTGTCACTTCGGTATTTGATATTGATACGGTAGTACACCCCGACTTTTTCACATGCCTCACGTGGCATTACCTCACCAACCCCAAAGCATTGCGCTCATCCTTTCAGCCGATCCCCCTTTTTATCAATAACATTTGGGAGGCGCCGGCATTTGCGCGTGTGTTCGCATTCTCAACAACATTCTGGCAGATGATTCAACAAGCTCGTCCCGAGCGGTTGGTCACATTCTCGTCCCATTCCATGAGCTTCCGCGCCCTCGCAGATGTGGGATTTTGGCAGGGGAATATGGTCAGTGAGGATTCGCGGATTTTCTGGCAATGTTTGCTTCACTACGATGGTGACTGGCAAGCTGTTCCGCTCTATTTTCCTGTATCTATGGACGCCAACGTGGCTTCGACGTTTTGGCAGACGGCTAAAAATCAGTACCGTCAGATCAGACGATGGCTCTATGGCGCAGAGAATAATGCATATTTGCTCTTTGGATTTTTAAAGAACCACAGCATACCTTGGTTCAAGAAACTCTCCATCGGATGGTTTATGGTCGAAACTACTCACTCGTCAGCAACCAATTCTCTCATTATCGTGCTTTTGGGATGGCTCCCTCTCTTTTTCGGAGGTATTCATTTTTCCGGATCTATTCTTTCGTATAATCTGCCGCAGGTGACCAGAACCATCATGAATGCGACGATGCTTGGTCTGGCATCATCGGTGTTTATCTCGCTTGCGCTTTTGCCACCGCGCTCTATCCGCCACGGACGTTTTACGACCCTGTGGATGGTAGTACAGTGGCTTTTGTTCCCGATCAATTTTATTGTCTTCGGTGCTATTCCCGCGCTGGACGCACAAACACGTCTCATGTTCGGACGCTATCTTAATTTTTGGGTCACCCCTAAGACGCGGCGCTGGACTGCTATTCAAAATGGGTAAGACGGCGTACCCGCTCGAGACGCTCGCGTAAGAGAGGGGAGCGAGCGAGCGAAGGATCTCGATGCAGTAACGTGCGCGCACTCTGACGCGCCTGTTGTATAAGCGGCATATTTGCCAGCGAGGCCATTGCCAGATCGGGTATGCCTGCCTGTTTTACACCGAAAAATTCGCCGGGCCCCCGAAGTGCCATATCTTTTTCTGCAAGCAAGAACCCGTCCGGGGTTTCTGCCACCACTTTCAGGCGCTCTTTCGTCGCGTCGGTGGGCGTGGTGAGCATGAGGAAACAGTACGATTGATGGTGTGCGCGACCGACGCGGCCGCGCAGCTGGTGAAGTTGCGCAAGGCCAAAGAGTTCTGCTCCTTCGATGAGCATGACGGATGCATTGGGTATATCAATACCCACTTCAATGACTGATGTGGCCACCAATATATCGATGTCTCCTTTGCTAAAACGGTTCATAGCCGATGTTTTTTCTTTCACGCTCATCCTCCCGTGGAGCATCGCCACGCGCAGATCGGGGAATATTTCTTGCGTGAGGTGCGTATATTCATGTTCCACCGCTTTCACCTCTTGTTGCAATGCAAGCCGCGCCTGTTGACGGATAGAGGTTACGGTCGTCTCGGATGGTTCGATACGGGGACAGAGCACAAAAATCTGCCGCCCCCGACGGACCTCATCGCGGACAAATTGATAGGTTGCAGACCGTTCTTGCGAGGTAACGAGCTTGGTAATGATTTCCAAGCGCTCTGCGGGTTTTTGTTTCAACAACGAAATATCGAGATCACCGTAGATCGTCAGCGCAAGCGTGCGCGGAATTGGGGTTGCAGTCATAGAAAGAAGGTGGGGGATCCTAGGGTGACGTTGGGTGAGCGCCGCCCGCTGAGAAATACCAAAACGATGCTGTTCATCAACTACCAGCAACGCCAGCGATGAGAAAAAGACATCCTTCTGAATGACCGCGTGCGTGCCTACCAGCATTTTGAGAGCCCCCGTTTTCAATTGCTGTTTCAGATTTCTTCGGGACATCCCTGTTGTATTGATGGCAGATTGCGAAGCCGTGAGAATGCCCACCGAGATATGGAATGGCGCAAGAAGATTAGAGAGAGTGGTGAAATGCTGCCGTGCCAATACCTCGGTGGGTGCGAGAAAGACCGTTTGGTGACCGTGATGAGCAACCCCGAGTGCGGCTAGAAGCGCGACTACGGTTTTACCGCTTCCCACATCACCCTCAAGGAGGCGGTTCATGGGATACTGTTTTTCAAGATCCTGCATAATTTCCCATGCCGCAACCTTTTGATCTCCGGTAAGCCGAAAGGGTAGGCGACGAATGAAATCTTTGACGATAGGAAGATTGTGAGGAATGGCAATCGCGTGTTGGGAACGGTTACTCCGGCGCTCCATCAGCGCTTTGAGTTGAAAAAGAAGAAGTTCATCAAACGCAAGCCTTTTCCTGCCATCTTGAACTTGCGATGCATCCTGTGGCATATGCACGGCGCGCAATGCCGCGCTCAATGGCATTATAGCGGCTTGGGCAATAATGTCTCGAGGAAGAGGGTCGGGAATACGCAGACCATCCATTAGAGAGTAAATAAGCATGCGCAAATATTTTGAACTGATACCGGCGGTCTCTGGATATACCGGCACGAGACCCTGGGTATGAATGGGGGGGCGATTGGCGAGCCGTTCGTAGGTGGGACTTGCAAGATAGATGCCGCGCGCATCGCGTTTCACCGCGCCCGCAACACTCACCCGTGTTCCTTCGGCAAGAACGTCCTGCAAATAGGGTTGATTAAACCATACTGCACGAATACCTGTTTGTGCCCCTGCGATCATAGCCGTTGTCACCGTCATACGCCGAGGGAAAATACGGCGACTGGCAATGGACACCACTTGACCGCTGACGTGCACCTTCTTTCCGGGCGCAATATCGGAGGATTCTTCCTCTTCATACTGGTCATACCGCCACGGAAGGTGCCAGAGGAGATTGCCAAGAGTTGCTATGCCCAGACGGCGCAAATGTGCCGCGGTACGAGTACCCACAGAGCGCAGTGCGGCAATCGGCGTTGTAAGATCGTTCCAATTAACAATGCGAAATCCCATACCGTTCATCAATATCATGGTTCCGATATCACGAAAAGCCCCGCAACTGCGGGGTCCTTGGGCGGTATCTAGGTAACCACACTTATCATGGAGTAATCACGAGACACTCTGCGAGTTTTTCCTCGTTGCGGACCGTCACCACATGAGTTGACGTATTAGATGTTCGATAGCGCACGAGTGCGGTATTTCCCACAACGAGAAGCTCATCCGCATCCATGGCGTCCCATGCGTAATTGCCCGTGCCGCCATCAGCCACTATCACCGCATCTCCCTGCACAGAGGTATATTGATACTGCGGCGCACATGTTAATGACAATCCCTTATTCACCAGGGGCGCGCTCACAGACCCCAAAAGCCATTGGCCAGAAAAAGGCAGTCCGTTAAGAAGCCACCCGTGCAAGGTAACCACCGTCACCAACGCAGCAAGCGCGTGCCATCGATGGTGTGCAATGGTCCGGATAAGATCTGGTGTCATAGGGTTAAAAAGTAACGATACATGATGATTGTTGGTACGTCTGTCCCGTACCGGAGCTCACCGTTATTTTTTGTGTCCGCGGAACATCACTAGCATACTGCGTCGCGAATACCGTTCCGCTTCCCGTTTCGGGAGTACCGCCGGGAGCGCTCCATTGGTAGGCACCTGTGCCACCGGAAGCGGCGAACGCCACTACCTCGCCGGCTCTGCCGAGCACTACAGGCGGCTGGCAACGCAACGGGGGAGTGCCAGAATCTGGATTTGCCTGTGTGTTGCCAATATTGACTGCGGGCTGTCCCACTCCGGAAAACAACACCACGCCTTGGATAATTGCAATGACAAGAACCACGAGTCCAATTTTTGTATAGAGCTCCTTAAGGTCTTGTTGCATCTTTATCCTTTCTCGCCCCTCAATCGAGGGGCGAGGTTGATGGCGGGTACTTGAGTCATTATTGCGTCACCGTGATTTCGCACCGAGCAGTCACCACCCGACTTACCAATACTACGGATCGTTGCCCCGGAGCGTCGTACGTTACTCTCGCCTGTGCACCGAGCTGAGTAAATGGTTCGCCTTGAGGCGCATACCATTTATAGTCCGTCGGATCGCCGCCAGATGCCGTGAGTATCGCTGGTTGGCCTACGCGCACTGTCTGCGTGGCAGGCGCACAGATTACTTGCGGGGGAATATTTTCAACATCTACCTGTTCATCGGATGCCTCGCCGCGGAACAAACTCACCACGGCATCGCGACCAAACCACACGATGACCACCAGCAACAGAAGCGCAAGTACAACCTTAACAACGTTGCCCCCACGATTCGGACCAGGAATGGGCGACGGGGTTGGTATCGGCGATGGAGGCGGGGTTGGTGAAAATGGTATGTCTGCCATAAGACGGGAGAAGGGCAGAGCCCCTCGCCGGTGCAGGACACGGGATAAGGGATACTCCGGCTTCTGCATAGATTAACGATACATTACTGCTATTATAGCTACCTTGCTAGCTTTGCCAAGTGGAGAATCAGCGTGTCACTCGAACTGAACAACGAGCACTATCGCTACCACTGGTTACGGTGATGCCGTGCGTGCCAACATCAGCCGGACTAAAGATAACGTACAACGTCTTACCTAATCCGTGATCGGGGACGGCGTTTGGCGCGTTCCATGAATAACGCTCGTCACCGCCGATAGCATCAACCCGTACAATGGTGCCCGCCCGCACCGTCTGGCTCTCTGGCAAGCAATTCAGCACCGGAGCGCTTACCTGACGGCATATTGGACTGCCATCAAGAGGATGGGGTGTACAGAGAAACTCCCCAAATCGTTCCTGACTTGCCTGGCTGCCCGAGATCTGAACATATACTCGGCGGCCAAGCTGCTGACCCGAATAGATGAATGTGGTCAGAAGGGCAAAGAGCGCTACCACCGTCAGGCCAAATCTGAAATTCATCGGCTGTTGTTTTTCGATAATCGTCCCGATTTCTCTCCGCGTGAAGAATGCCGTGCGCGTATATCCCACATAGAGTCCCGTGATGAGCGCGGCAATCAATGCGGCCAACAGGATGCTCTCCAGCGGCCCTGTGGGTACCTGACTTACCGGTCCAATAATGCTTCCGATAAAGACCGTGATGGGAAGCTCCGCCTGTAAACTGATGCTGTTCTGCGGCTGGGCGGTGACTGTATTGACAAGTACATTATTGCCGGCTGCAAAGACGCTGCCTGTTTGATCAACGCGTACCCGTAAACGAATGGCGCGCTCTTGATATGCGGCGACGGAGGAAAGAATGATCCCACCGCTTGTCTCAATGCCATCGCTGATGACAACGCTGTCGAGCGTTGTGGATCCGGGGATATATGTCATTCCCGTCGGAATGATGTCTCGTACCACGACATTCACGAGCGGCGTTGCATTGGCACGCACACGGACGGTGAATTCAATAACATCGCCGCGATTGGCATTCACTGAAGATTGTTCGCTGGTCTGATTTTGCGTTACATTGCGCCCCAATTTCACAAGCGTGAACAAGTTAGTACCGGTAATATTGGTTATATTTACCACGGCAGTATCGTTGAACGAGGGTACACTGGTTGAGGTAAACGTTGTGGTGTTGACCAGGGATGATGTCCCGCCGACAATGGAGGCGCCGCTGACCACCGCGCGGAACCGAACGGTGGCGGGTTGTCCCGGAACGATATCGCCGAGCAAAAGTCCCGCGGTTGTCGTAAGCGTATCGGCCACTGCAGTTCCGTTGACAGTCGTGGTGCCGCCAATGAGCGTCAACCCATTGGGAAGTGTGTCGAAGAGGCGAAGGTTTAACACCGTTCGGTAGGAAGCAGTCAGACGAATGACGAATTCAACCGTATCGCCTATCTGCGCGGATGTAACGTCGGCCTCGGCCCCACCCGTGCTAATATTTCTGACTAATTTATCCAAATTGAGAATCGGCGCGGGAAGCGGAGCGGGGGTGGATGTTGATGTGGATGTTGGAGAAGGTGTCGGGGTTGGCGTCACTGTCGGGGTTGTGGTGGGAGTCGTCGTTGAAGTTGCAGTCGCAGTCGGGGTCGCGGTGGCCGTGGTCGTCGCGGTGGGTGTCGGCGTTGGCGTAGGGGTCGGAGTAACGGCAAGATTGATAGCCACCACGCACTCTGCACTATCTACGCCATCCGTTACCGTTACCAGCTTCGTACTTGGCACTTCCGTGGTATACCTCACCGAGAATGCCGGACCGGTGTTGCTGATAAATACCCCACTCGGGGCAGACCAACTATACGTACCCGTACCGCCTGCGGCAACTAGATTGGCATTCTGATTGATGTCAACAAATTGCAGGGGAGGATTGCACGATAGGGGGTTTGTGGTAGACGTTGGTGAGGGGGTAACTTGTGGAGTTGTAGCTGTCTCGCCACAGAGAGATAAGCCGGTGAAGATAATGCGCGCTTCGATAAAGTTGCTGCCGTTGAATCCATTGCCATTACTGGGAGCGCTACCGGTGAACACATCTGTCTGATAGGCACAACCGGGTGTCCCGACGTTAAGCGTTGCTTCTTGCTGGTTGGCAAGTGTCCGTACATCGGTGTCAAAAAGCTCTTGTGTGGAAAGAAACTCGGGAAGGTACTGATCAAATACTTTATAGGAAGCAAGCCCCACGGTGCATTGGCCGCCGCTATTGTTTTTGACCGTCGCCGAAGTGCCGTCGCCGCTATAGCTCAACAGACCAATTTGACTGGGAGAACAACTACCGCCAGGAGTACCGGTAGCGGTGGGAGAGGTAGTGGGGGTAGCCGAAGGAGTAGCTGTAGGAGTGGGGGTAGGGGTAGCAGTGATGGTCAATTGCCAAATCCCGCTCCATGGCCCAAAATTATCTTTTGCATCTTTGGCTTTTACTCTCCAATAATATGTTCCGGGGGCAAGATCAGTG
>JBBUGO010000038.1:0-1006 GCA_038056025.1 Patescibacteria group bacterium | reverse complement strand
CATCAGCCCGGAATTCGCCATGATCGAGGACTTCGACACCCTCATCGCCAAGTGGAGGACATACGGGAGGTGGGCGAATACCTATACGAACTGGCGATTTGTTGGAGGGAGTCAAGTTACTTGATATAAGTATGTCATAAGGTATACTTCGGTAGTCAACAACTACCGGAGTAGACCGATGGACAAGTCCTGTGATGAATGCGGATCGACTTTCACTACTAGAAGCAAGAGCCCAAACCGCGAGCGTTTTTGTGGCAAGAAGTGTTATCGGAAATTTTGGAATCGCATTACTCATCGTGCGCGACATCCTGCGCGCGTTTTGGAACCGCGTTCTTGCATATCCTGTGGCGCCGTTTTTACACCTGATTGCAAGCATTCATTCGCAAAAACTTGCTCCCCAAAATGCAGCGTCAAACACCAAAGCGAGAAACAGCGTGTCGCGCTGGCGGCCAAACGTGATCTTTCTCCGCGACCATGCAAGGAATGCGGCGGTCTTTTTTCGCCGCATAAAAATGCTTGGAGATGGCGGCGCTATTGTTCTGAAAAATGCTCGCGCAAAGTGTCAGGTCGGGCTTTCGCGGAACGCTATCCAGAACGGATCCTCGCCAATGAAAAAAAGCAGAGAAATAAACGATTGGGCGGAAACTGGTTCGCGGCGCTTGAGCGCGATGGTCACAAGTGCCAGATGTGCGGTACGACGCGCGCTTTGCATGTTCACCATCTTGACGGTTCTGGAGAAACAGATTCTCCGAATCATCAATTGGAAAATCTGCAAACGCTATGTCGGTCTTGCCACAAGCAGGTTCACACGATCACCTATCGAATCGTTGATGGAGAAATCGTTGTGTCCTGCACGATGTTTAAATTACTCGGGCTCAACAGTGTGAAGGTGACGTGATGCCGAATCCCCATTGGAACAATTTGCATGGGGCGAACGTGAAGGATCCGGCACCACCGGAGCAGAAACGGGGTTCCCCACCCGGAGAGGTCGGGGAGACCAAGACTG
>JBBUGO010000037.1:0-3149 GCA_038056025.1 Patescibacteria group bacterium | reverse complement strand
CCGCTGGCGCGCAGTCCAGCGCCAAAGGCGCGACCTTGAGCGTAGGGTTAGCCGCAACTAGATTCGGAATCCCTGAGAAATGCGATTACGATCCGTACATGAGCGGATGCGGATACATAGTGCAACCGGAGGGAAGAACAAAGTGCCCACAAGCTGATGCGTGCATTAAGTGTGCTGAAATTGTGGCGGCTAACGCCTGAATTCAGCGAACGCGCGCTTTTGCGCGGTTCGCTGGAATGACGGGTTGTGCCCCGTCTTTTAGCTGGAGAAGAGAATGAGGTGTTTGGATTTATTTTGTTGTGGCGGCGGTGCGGGCATGGGCTACCACTTGGCGGGAATGGAAGTGGTGGGCGTGGACATTGAACCGCAGCCGAAATACCCATTTCAGTTTGTGCAGGCCGACGCGCTGGAATACCTAGCCGCGCACGGGCATGAGTTTGACTTTATCCATGCCTCTCCACCGTGTCAGGGGTATTCGGTGTTAAAAGGGCTTGGTGGAGCAGACACGCCAAAACTGATTGGGGCGGTGCGCGAACTACTGAAGAAGAGCGGCAAGCCGTGGGTGATCGAGAATGTGCAAGGCGCGGCGCGAGACATGGTTTCCCCGGTGATGTTGTGCGGATCGGCTTTCGGGCTTGGAGTTCGGCGGCATCGGATGTTTGAAACCAGCCATCCGATTGCACTGGTGCCGGCGTGTGCGCACCACGCACAGCCAGAGCCGATTGATGTAACTGGGACGGGCGGATTTTGCAAGAAGCCGCGCACCTCTCCCGGAGGCGGGCGCAGCAGGAAGCCGAAGGACTTGCAAGAAGCGCGTGATGCGATGGGGATTAACTGGCTGGGGAGGCGCGAGCTTTCGCAGGCAATACCGCCGGCCTACACGCGCTTTCTGGCCGAAGCGATGATGGGGCATAACGTGGAGTTAACTCGGCTGGCCGTAGGCCAGTCCGGTGGAGCGAAGCGGAACGAAAGTTGAACGTAAAGTTAGAGGTGAACGATGGGACAAGCAAAGCAACGCGGGACGTTTGAGCAACGCAAAGCGCAAGGCGAAGTGAAACGCGCCGAAGCTGAACGCAAAAGACGCGCTGAACGTGCCGCATACGAGGCATCTCTTACGCCGGAACAAAGGGCGAGACGAACCCAGATTTGGCTGATGATTGCTGCATCTGGAATGCTTGCTCATCCGTACCTCTAACGTCTGACATAAGGGGCTGCGCTTCGCGCAGTCCCGCTTAAATGATGGGTTGGGCGGCACTTTAAGACGGAGAGAGACATGCACGGAAAAATAAAAGTAGGCGCATTAATTTCACAGGACTTTGCAAGCGGACACTGGCCTGCAACGAGAAGCGGAGATGATGTTGACCCAGATATGCGTTTCGATGTCGAGTGGACTGGCACATATTGGAATTGCAAAGCGCCTGGGTACGGGTATCAGCGTAGTAAAAAGGAATATGGCGACTACGGAAATGGAAGCATCTTTGTGCATGACAAGGACGGTGTAGAGATTCTGACGCCCAACGTAAAGGTAAGGGGTCGCCCGCTTTTGGGCGATCCCTCTTGACCGCCGGGTTGGGCGAGAACTTTTGATATGGCGAAGAAAAAACAGACAGATTACAAAGAATGGAGCTATTGGGTGAAAAGAATTTATTTCGGCAATGGTTTCCGTGGCTGGCCTGCAACTGAGATGAAGCGATATTTCGACTCAGGATATACGCCTCTGTCTGCCTACGAGCAAGCGGCGCACAGGAGGCGCAGGATGCCGCCCAACGTGATATATAAAACAAAATAAGTAAATGTTTATATTCCCTATTTCACATAATTTATATAAATGCGCATTAAAACCGACAAATCAGGAAATTTAGGCAACCTAAAAATTTGCGGAACATGCTCAAATAGATGGTATGGGAATTCAGCACATCCTAATTTTGCGCAGTGGTTTTGCAAAAATGGTAAAACGCTTGTGCTAATTGGTGAGCGCGGGTCTGATGCTGAATTAAAGAGCGCGAAAGGGTGCGGAAGATGGAAGAATTAAAAATAAAAATGACAATTGACGAATGCCTAAAATTCGCAGACGAATGGAGTCGAGGTATGACAATTCACGAAGGATCACAAGGCTGGCGAGTGGTATGCATGCTTCTGGCTTGTGAGGTTCGGAAATTGCGTCTGAAAAAAAATGAATCTGCAAAAAAAGCATAAAGCGCCAAAGCTACCGAAATGCAAAATATGCAAGAAAGGGTTTGTCAGGCAACGAGCTATGCAACAAGTATGCTCATATTCAGACAGCCCTGAATGCGCCAATGAGTTTGCAAAGCAGAAAAGTATTAAGGATGCAGTCAAGGAAGCATTAAAACAGCGCAAGGAGCTGCGAGAAGCGAAGTCTAAGGCAAAGACTCGCGGCCAGTGGAAGAATGAGGCGCAGATAGCGTTTAACGCATTTATCCGAGCACGTGACCTATCTGCTGGACATTGCTGCATCGACTGCGGAAAGCAATTCGAGCCACAAAAGCCCGGTGGTTCTGTGGATGCAGGTCATTTTCTCAGTCGTGGCAGCCACCCGAACTTGGCATTTGATGAGCGTAACTGTTTTGCCCAGCGTAAGAACTGCAATCGACCAGGCGGAACAACGGCCGCCGCGTTCAGATTAGGTGTTATTGCCCGAATTGGACTGGAAGAGGTAGAGGCTCTTGAGGCTGACACAACACCAAAACACTTCAGGGTAGATGATTACATACGTATTCGTGATGAATACAGGATGAAGTTGAAAGAGTTAAAAAAAGATTAAATGGAAAAAATGCGAACCGACGTAAAAGATATATCGTATTGTATGCGTAAAGGTCACGGGCATTCAGTCCCACGCGACCAGATGACCAAAATGCTTGCTGATGACGGTAAAACATGGATACGCATCTGCGTTGATTGCAAGGATGCTGCGATGGAACGCAGGAAAAACAAACGTGGAAATACATAGGGAGTTGGTTGGTGGCAATTGACAAACTAAACAAATAAACCGATAATAAGCCATGAAAACAATTATTTTACTTGTTTTACTAATTCTTCCGACAACCTCTATTGCCGGTACAGCGTATTGGACTGGAAGATTCCAGCGAGTAGAAAACAGTAACAAAAATATCGGATTGTGGGCATGCCAG
>JBBUGO010000036.1:0-7459 GCA_038056025.1 Patescibacteria group bacterium | reverse complement strand
GGCAGGCGCCACGAAGACCCTGTTGGTCAGAGCAAACCTCTTGAACCTGACTCCGCCGGCGAAGAACGAGTTCAGCTTTGATATCGTGAATACCACGGATGTCACGGCGTTGGACAACTCCAACAACTCGGTCAACGCCGGCAGTGCCGATCCGAACAGCGGAACGGAAGGAGAGATTGACACGGAGGTTGAGGTCACCAGTGTTGGCAATATCTTTGTGACGGAGTACGAATCATCCCCGTCCAAGGACAAGCAGTCCATCTACTGGGGCCAGACGGGCGTTGCGGTATCGCAGTTCAACGTCAGAACGGCCAAGGAAGCGTTCTTCATTGATCGGTTCAATCTGGTATCAGCGGATGCCGCTGACGCCAAGAACAACGTCAAGAACGTCTACCTTCGCTATCTGGACAAGAACGGCAGCACGGTCACCACACTTGCCCAGCCGTTGAATTCGGCTGCATCGGTATCGTTCTCCTTCACCGGAGACGCGCGGCCGTATGTTCCGAAGGACACGTCACGGCAGGTTACTGTGCTGATAGACACCGTGAACACGCACCAGGACGGCGCGACGTCAAATGTTGACTTCGCGATGAACTTCTCCGGCGGCGCTACAGACGAGTTCAAGGCGACCGGCGAGGGTTCTCTGACGCAGGTTGAGGGTAATGACACAACCGGCGACGATACCAACAGCGTCACGGCAACGAACAAGGTGTTTGCCTATCGCTCGTTCCCGAAGTTCACGAACATCGTCCTGCCTGATGGCGCCGCGACCGCCAACTCGGTGGTCGGCAAGTTCACCATCACGGCTATGGGCTATGATGTGCTCTTCGGCACGACGGCGGCTGCATCGGGTACACTGACCTTCGACACTGTCTCGTCCGGCCAAGCTGCAGCGGCAGATCCGACCTTCACGCTGTACGATGACGTGACAGGCCAGATCCTCGACACCGCCGTGTTTACTCTTGACACCACCCAGAATGCTTCATTGAGCTTCGCGACATTCACGAACGCTCTGAACGTTACCGGTGGTACGTCCAAGACCATCCGTGTTGAGGGTGACTTGACCGGCTTTAACCGCCCAGCCAACAACACCATTGGCCGTGCGGCAGACCACTTCCAGCTTGTCCTCCGGGATGAAGCGGGTGTGATCTTGTGGGTTGACAAGTCAGGTGCTGACGCGAACCTTGATCAGTCAAATACGGCAGGTTATATTGATAACCTTCCGTTCGGCGGTCCGAACATGACCGGTCAGTAATCGCACGCCTCATCCGTTATTCGCCTGCCTGCGCAGGCAGGCCTCTCGCGAGTTCGGATAAACCAACCCCGCTCTTGAGCTCAAGGGCGGGGTTTGGTTTTGGCAAGAAAGAGGTTTTGACGAAAGGGGATTTTGCATGGTAAAGTGGCAGGTATATGCGTTTTCAGAACCGTATTTTTTTTGTGATAGGGGCTCTTGCACTTGTTGCGGTAGTCGTAGCGGCGGTGAGGAGCACTCGGCCGTTCGGTCAAGCGGAAACTCCCTTGCCGACACTGTCTGTCACCGCATCAACAGTACCGACCCTAACGGCTTTTCCGGAGGGCATCAGCACACTTGTACCGAAGTGCACGCTTGAAGGCACTATTGAATATTTCGTGTCGCAGGGGATCTTTCGCCACCAGAACGCCTTCTTCCGCTATGAGAACGTGGAGGATCCCCATGACTTCATATTCTGGTATATTTCCCCCGAAGGGGAAGATGTCTCCATCGGCCCCAACCGCTTCAGCGGGCTCTCTCTGCCCAAGGGGCAGGAGACGCTGACTATTGGATTTCCGGCTCCGCCACAGAAGAAAGAATATCGCCTTTCCGCATCCATCCAATATCCGTATTTCATCAATGGCCAGGTGCAGGTGCTCACGAAGGCGTGCACCGGCAGTATCCGTTTGGTAATACGCTAATCATCGCTTATGACACTATCCGTATCACGAAACGTCATCATCGCTATTGTCGCAGTGCTTGTGGTCGGCATGGGAGTATTTGCCTTTTCGCGCGGATGGATCCCCCCCGTGCCAGTTCCGCCGACCGAAACACCATCCCCGACTCTTTCCGCCCAAAACGGGATTTTTAACGTACCTAAAGGATTTTCCGTGGAAATGGTCATCAAGGGTCTGAATAAGCCCCGCGTGATCGCATTTGATCCCAACGGGAGGATGCTGGTGAGCGAAATGGGCGCAGGGAATGTGGTCGTGATAGAATCGGGTCGCAAGCGCACGGTTATTGGCGGTCTGAACTCCCCCCACGGGTTGGCGTTCTATACCGACCCGAAAACAAAAAAGACGTTCCTCTACGTTGCGGAGACCAACCGCGTGACCCGCTACGAGTACGATGTTGCGCGGGGAACCGTTCTATCAAAAACGCCCCAGATTATCGCATCTCTGCCCTCCGGCGGAAAGCATTTTACCAGAACCATCGCATTCGGACCGAACTTCAGGAAGACACCGGTCCTGGAGGGATACCTTGAACGGGAGCAACTCGTGAAAGAGAGGGTGTACATTGGCGTGGGCTCTTCGTGCGATGCGTGCGTAGAGGACACGTGGAAGCGGGCGGCAATCCTGGAATCGGATCCGGAGGGGACATTCACGGCGGAATTCGCCGGAGGATTGAGGAACTCCGTCTTCTTTGCTTTTCATCCCGTGACCGGACAATTGTGGGCGACGGAAATGGGCAGAGATGAACTTGGCGACGATCTGCCGCCGGATGAGATAAACATCGTGCGCGCGGCGGAAAAAGACACGCCGTTCGGGGCGCGCCGGTACGGCTGGCCGTTCTGCTACGGCAAGCAGGTCAGGGATACTAAATTCAATCCGGAGAAAGTCGATCGCATCGATATCTCGAGCGATTGCACACAGACCCAATCGTCCCATATCGAGATTCCCGCGCACTCCGCGCCACTGGGTCTGGCATTTATTCCGTCTGCCGGCGGATGGCCGAGGGAATGGCGGAACGACCTTCTTGTGGCGTATCACGGCTCATGGAACCGAAGCGAGAAGACGGGGTATAAGATTGTCAGATACAATCTTGATGACCAAGGAAGAATGCTCGGTGTGGAGGATTTCATGACGGGCTTTTTGGAAAATAACCGTGTGAATGGCCGTCCGGTTGATCTTAAATTTGACAACACTGGCACACTCTACGTCACCGACGACTTTGCCGGGGTCATCTACCGCATTACGCTAAAGTGATCCTGCGAGCATTGAGGTTTTGGAAGATATCCACAACAGCTCTCTTTTTTTGGCCACAGTAGCAGTATCATAAGGAGATATGAGACGGCCTCTTTTGGCTCTTCTGCTGGTATTTGCGGGAGCCCTTGTTTTTTCTGTTGAAGCCGCCCGAGCCGCGGATTTTTATTTTTTCAGGATAGATACGGAGCTGAATGTTCCTCTGGACACGACAGGCGGGGTGACGGTCAGATGGAAATGTAATGGGTCGGGAGAGGGCATTGTCACCGATGGGACCGCCTCGGAGAGCACCAACCTGCGTGACGGCATCGTCAAGGTCGCGTCAACATCGGTGGAGAACAATGGGACCCATGCGGGGTGCAATGCCACCGACCCCATCACGGCGACCGCTTCGTTCGGCGGATGGCTATCGCGGACGATGACCGACACGGTTAGCGCAGCCGGCACAAACACGACATTCACCGTACGGGCCAGTTTGGATTACACCATCGTTATCAACGGTGTCGTTGATGAATTGGGCACGACACTTACCCTGAACGGCACGACGGCATCCGCCACCTATAGCGGTACCGTTGCCTCGCAGTCGTATAGTGGGGGTAAACGCTATATCGCCGGTTCCACCAGCGGAGGAACGGTCACCGGGGGCGCGAACGGATATGTGAACAGGGTATCCTCCGCATTGACCGTTTCCTCTACTGCTTCGCAATCGGTTGATTTCGGGACGACCGATACCAGTTCATTAAACGAGAGTGGCCTCTCGTTTGGGCACAAGATCACGCTTAACAAGAATGATAGGACCGGCGGTCATTATTTTGATATAACTGGCGCCACCGTTACGGCAGGCGACAGCGGCGGCACGGCGTGCACTGAAAGCAGCGGTGTTTACTACTGTCCCGTTCCCATCGCCAACACGGCCACTACTGCTACGGCGACTAATATTTCTGTTGGTGGCGAGACGGAGAACGCTACCTGTACGTACACCGACAGAACCGTTCCGAGCGGGACGCAAACGACCTGTACCATTACCGCTAATGAACCGGCGAGCGGTGGCGGTGGTGGCAGCTCAAGTCCGCTCCCAACCCCGCTCCCAACCCCGCTCCCAACACCTACTCCATCGCCGGAACCTTCCTTGTCTCCCTCTGCAAGTCCGACTCCGGTTGCCCAAGCCACTCCCCCTACCTCACCAGGACTCGTGAAGCTGTTCAGGGAAACCGGGAATCCGCGAGTGTACCGACAGGTGGCGGACGGCACGCTTCATTGGGTACGAACCCTTGAAGATTTTATTGCAGCAGGCTTCCGGTGGGAGGATGTCAGTGTTGTGTCCTCAAAAGAGATTACAAGCTATGAAGTGTCCAGCCCCGTTGTCCGCGTACAGCCAGACACTCGCTTAAACGTGCGCTCCGGCCCGGGGATCCAGTATCGGCGGCTGGGGCAAATTTTCTCCGGACAGCGGCTTGGAAGCATCGGTAAAGAAAGCGTCTGGCATCGGATCATCTTTAATGGAGCTGGAGGATGGGTCCACGGTGACTATGTGACCGAGGAATAGGAGAGGTATGCGGTGTTGACTTACGTAGAACTAAATAGTATATCATAGCGCCCTATCATGGCGTGGAGGATTTTACGGCGGGCTTTTTGGAAAATGACCGCGTGAACGGCCGTCCCGTTGACTTAAAGTTTGATAGCGGGGGAAATCTCTATATCACGGATGATTCTGCGGGAACCGTCTATCGCATAGTGCTGACTTCCCAACTTATATTAGCCGGATACCGCCGTAGTTTCTCGACAAAGCGCAGAGGATGATATGCGCACTGTATTTAAAAAGTATTTTTTGTGGCTTCCCATCCCGCTGCTTTTGGTATTGGTGACATCGGTCGGCATGCATTTGCTGACCTCTATCAATCAGGATATCGGACGGCATCTGACATTAGGAAAGGTTATCTGGGAAACGCATCGCGTACCCGATAGGAATCTCTTTTCGTACACATGGCCCGACTTTCCGTTCGTTGACCACCACTGGCTTGCTGAGGTTCTCT
This sequence comes from Patescibacteria group bacterium, assembly GCA_038056025.1. Lineage (GTDB taxonomy): Bacteria > Patescibacteriota > Minisyncoccia > 2-02-FULL-40-12 > GWA2-44-9 > JBBUGO01. Next base: position 2,213 of record JBBUGO010000036.1, on the reverse strand, counting down.
TATATCTCGGTGATAAGGCCGTCGGTCTCAAGGGGCTTATTGTAGTGAAAGCGTTCCTAATAACAATTGCCTTTGGGTTGTCTTTCTTCGCGGTAAAGCGCCGCGATATGGTCGTTCCTGCTTGTCTGGTCGGTCTTGTCAGTGTCGGAATTCTTATGGAGCGGACCGATGTGCGGCCAGAAGTTTTAAGTTTCCTATTTTGGGGCTGGTATCTTTTTGTGCTTTTTGGCCGAAGAGAAAAGATGTTTTGGACATTGCCGTTGATACAAGTGCTTTGGGTCAACAGTCACATCTATTTCTTCATGGGACCCCTGGCGTTCGCGCTCTTCCTTGTTCAAGAATCTCTTGATGCGAAAAGACTGCCGAACAAACGATGGCTCCTCACTGGTGCGGCAATTGTCTTAGCCAATCTCGTTAACCCATCTTTTATCCACGGCGCACTCTATCCGCTATTCGTATTTCGCAACTACGGCTATTCAATCGTGGAAAATCAATCGCCGTTTTTTCTTCGATCATTCCAGTATCCACAATTTACGACTCATGCGGTGTGGGCGGGCGTTGTCATTCTTGCGGTGAGCATAGCGGCGAATTTCAGGAATATCCGTCACCGCATCGCCACCAGTACGCTCGGCCTTCTTACGGCAATTTTTGCGTTCATGATGATTCGGAACTTTCCACTGTTCGGACTTGCCCTTATCCCCGCAGTTGTACAAAATCTTTCCGACCTCGGCATTCGTGACCGCGGGCGAGCATTGCCGGTTCTCCTGTCAGTAATTCTTGCAGCGCTCATTTACAGCACGGCGACCAATCAGATTTCCGCTCGCCTTCCCACACTTGGCCGTTTCGGGCTTGATGTGCCTGTGGGAAGTCAGGCGGGAGTTGATTTTGTGCGTGCAAGGGATCTCAAGGGACCCATGTTTAACAACTTTGATGTCGGCAGTTTTCTCATATGGAAGCTACCGGAGGAAAGGGTATTTATTGATGGGCGACCGGAAGCATACCCCACTGACTTCATTCAAAATACCTACATTGCAATGCAGGAAGATCCCGGAGTGTGGGATCGCGAACGTGAACGCTACGGAATCCGACTTATATTTTGGGACAACAATGACATTACACCGTGGTCGCAAACATTTGTTGCGCGCATGAAAAAAGACCCCGCGTGGCCGCTGGTTTACGATGACGGCAGAACGCTCATATTTGTTTGGAGAGACGCACAGTAGAATATCTATTCTATGCGCTCGTACCAACCGCTCCGTGTCATTATTCCCAGACAGGCACGTGTCGATTTGTTACTACAAATCGCACTAATTCCCTGCCTGCGGCAGGTAGGTCATCCCGTGTGACGGGATTCCGAAGTTGCCTGCGTAGGGAACAATGACACTGTGCTTCAACGTCCATATCCATGTCAGTCAGCGACTGTAGTCGGTCCCCCGAAAAGGATTTTCGGAGTCCCGAAGAGGGACGAGAAGAAGACGGCTCATCAGAAAGAAGAGAACGTCGTGCCTTTTTGGGGAACTGATAAAGGAGCGCGAGAGAAGAGAAAAGCGGCTAGGCATTCAGGAGACGCTCGTAGCGTTCAACCATTTGGTGAATGTCGAAGTTGCGCAAAATGTCTTGGTGGGCTTCAAGTGCCATCTGGTCGCGCACGCGCTCGTCATTGGCGAGATACTCAATCGCATTGGCGAGCCCCGGTACATTTGCGGGGGGAACAATGAGCCCATTGCGGCCGGACTCAATAAGTTCTGGAACCGCGCCAACCCGGGTTGCAATAACCGGCACTTTTGCCGCCATAGCCTCAAGCAGGATCCATGGAAACCCCTCTTTTACTGACGGCAACACGAGTGCATCAAACGCTTTTAGGTATCGGTGGGCGTTTTTTACTCTGCCTGCAAGAATAATCTTATTTTCAAGCCCGAGATCTTTTATTTGGTGGGCAAGATCGACGTGAAGTTGACCATCTCCGATTATAACGGTGAGCATGTCGGTGCGGACATGAGCGAGCGCGTCTATGAGGTATTTGAGCCCCTTTGTGGGGTAAAAATTGGCGACAACACCGACAAGAAATGGAATGCGCAAGAATGTATCCTGGCTGTTGTGACTTCCTCTATGGGCGGCTATTTCAAACAGCTTTATCCGCGCTTCCTCGCGTTCCAGAAGGGACATATAGGGGTCGATACCGTTGTGAATTGTCACCACTTCTCGCCGCGGAG
>JBBUGO010000035.1:0-1325 GCA_038056025.1 Patescibacteria group bacterium | reverse complement strand
CCATAGCAATCCTGGCACATGCCATGTTTGTAAATCGGCTCTGGTTGCCCGCATCGTTGACACATCATATTCATTCACCGCCTTTCGTGAGCGCGGCGAGGATGTCCCGGACAGTCACCTGTTCCCCAACCTCATACCGCTGACACGCCGCAATCCCCGCCTGAAGGCGTTTGAGATGTGCTATCAATTCGGCCCTGTGCCATGCGGTGATGTAGCCCTCGCCGTTTGCTAACCCACGCAATATCGCGTCGATGTCTCTCATGCTACTCATCTCCTTGTCGATTTTCTTTCATTTGCTCTGCATTAGGCCATGTATGTCCGCCTCCATTATGGCAGGGGTCGCCGCCGTAACATGCCAAACAATACCCGCACTCTAAGCAAAAATCCACATTACACACAACCACTATTTCTACTTCGCTGGCCATGCTATTCGCCCCCTTCGAGGATGTAGAATATCTTGTTTACCGCCCTGAATGCTGATGAGTCTATTCCAAATTTGTCCATGTAATGGTGACACTGCTCCACCGCCCGCTCGATGATAGCGGCTGTAATAATTTTGTCCGCTTTGTTTTTCGCGGCCTCGACTATCGCGGCTGTGAGGGTATCGGCGTTCGGGTCGGCATCTGCTGCTCGTATATTCCATGCGGTTTTCGCGGATTCACTATCGGCATACCATGAAATATCGGCGGCGCAATCATCACACCTGATTCCGCGAACAGTGCCATTAAAAGTTTCGCTTGCGCCCGAACCGCAAAACGGACACGGCTTTAGTTCATCGCTCATCCTTCATACCCCCTCCAATTTTTTTATCCGCCTGTCGATGGCGGCTATTTCGTCGCCAAGCACAGCATGGACATTATCAGCACATGTTCTTCGTGTTGCCGCCTTCAGCCTGCGCCTCATCCGCTTCAACTCGTCAAGCCGGGCGGCGGTTGAAACGGATAAAAATTTGCTGTATCCAAAAGCACAACCTGAACATGAAACTGTAGTATAAATCATCCCTCAACCCTCCCTTGATTTTCCGGCCTCTGCCGATATTCCACGCCGTCGAGCGTGGTGTTGCCGCCTGAATCCTTCTTGAAAAAAAACGGAACGCCAGCGGTCGCACACTGGTCGCGCAAGCTCTGCGCCCAGGCAAGTTCCATCGGGCGTTTACCGGGGCCGGTTTCCGCGCCACATACAACCCAGTCGAGAGCGCCAGATATGTCTATCTCGTCCAGCATCGGTTCACAGCTTATAAATTTTCCCGCCGCTGGAACGCTATAGAGCAGCGCGGGAATATTGCGGTCGGCCTCCTCCTGGTTACAGACAGTCGCGCCGAGCCA
>JBBUGO010000034.1:0-6222 GCA_038056025.1 Patescibacteria group bacterium | reverse complement strand
GTGTGTCAGGGAAAGATCCAGACTGAGCGCACTGCAGAGCTCTTCTAGCGTCCGCACGTCCGCGAAGACCACGCCGGGCGCGGGCGCCACGGCGCACGCGTCCGGGTCCTCGCCAGTGAGGTCGCAGAGCTGCAACCCCAGGTGAGCACCGAAAAACCTTGCTGATGGAGTGAGATTCTCCACTAACTGAGCTATCATTCTGCCTCCTTCGCTCTCTTGGCGATAAGCGATGTTACATTATACAACATTTACAAACTAAAACAAGGGCCTTGCGGCCCCTGTTTTACATTCCGAGTTCACTGATCACATCTTCCATATCCTTTGGCTTGTCCTTGATGGGTGACAACTTTCCGCCTTCTGGTTCTTCAATGCGCATATTTACACGGGCATTGTTGCGCATACCAATAATGCGAGCGAGGGTTCTAATCGCTTTTGCCGTAGAGCCACTTCGTCCAATCAGGAGTCCCATGTCTTTGGGATCCACTTTGACCGAGAGCAGAACACCCAACTCATCCACCGTTCGCGTGACACTTACCGCGTTGGGATTATTGACAATCGACTTAATGATGAACTCCACAAATTGCTTGTCATTTTCTATTTCCATCGTTGCAGATTGCCGCCACGGCCATCACCGTAACCCTGTTCCAGAAATGACCGCGTGTCAGCATAACCGTTACGCCTTCAGTATAGCGAAAATGCGTCAGACGACAATACTGACCATCTTGCCCGGGATGATAATCACCTTTTTGGGTTTTTTCTCGCTCATGTGACGCATCACGCCCTCGGCTTTCAATGCGCGTTCCTGAATCTCGCTATCAGGAGCGTCCGCGGGAACAACAATCGTGTCGCGCACTTTGCCATTGACCTGCACGGGCAAAGTTACTTCTTTTTCTACTAACAGCGCTTCGTCATACTCCGGCCAGGGTTGTATATGAATAGAATCCTTATGACTCAACTGATGCCAGAGTTCTTCGGTAATATGTGGAGCCATGGGCGCAAGCACTTTTAAAAACATCTCAAAATTCTCCCGACTCATATTTTCCTCACCATCATTGAGCGCTTTCATCAACTCACTAACTGCCGTATTGAATCGGAGACCCATAATATCTTCTCCAACATTCTTGACTGCGCGATGAATAACCTTCGTTGCGGAGCTAGATTTTTTAAAATCTCCTTGTCCAATATTCCATACGCGTTGAAGAAAGCGTGAAGCACCGCTAATGCCTTTCGGATCCCACGGACCGCCCTGCTCATACGGAGCCATAAACGCCAAAAACATCCGCACGGTGTCAGCGCCGTATCGCTCCACTTCCGCATCGGGGTCTACGACATTCCCGCGCGACTTAGACATTTTTTGTCCATCGGGACCGAGTACAATGCCGTGATTGCGCCGCCCGATGAAGGGTTCGTCAAATTCTACGTAGCCCAAATCGTAGAGCGCTTTTGTAAAAAAGCGCGAGTAGAGTAAGTGCATGGTATTGTGCTCTGCTCCGCCGACATATATTGGCACGGGCATCCATAACCGCATCCTTTCTTTACCGGCGAACTCTTTGCCGTTATTGGGATCCGTGTAACGCAAATAGTACCAGGATGAGTCAACAAATGTGTCCATCGTATCGGTCTCACGTTCAGCGGGTTTGTCGCATTTAGGACATGTTGCTTTTACCCATGATGTTGCCTTTGCTAAAGGAGATCGTCCATCGTCTGCAGGCAGATAGTCATCAAGCTTCGGAAGTTTTACCGGTAAGTCATCTTCAGAGACCGGCACGTAACCACAGTCATCGCATCTGATCATCGGAATGGGCACGCCCCAATAACGCTGGCGAGATAAAATCCAGTCATGGAGATGATAAATTTTCTCGTGGTTGCCCGCATCCTTTTTCTTCAGGTCTATAATAACCTCATTGGCATCTCTTAGAGCGGCCTTACTGATAGGCAGTTTGAATTTCTTGGCAAATTCCTTGTCACGCTCATCATGCGCCGGTACCGCCATGATTGCCCCCGTGCCATAGTGCCCGAGTACATAGTCCGCGACCCATACAGGAATTTTTTCATCATTAATCGGATTAATCGCATATATCCCCGTAAACACGCCTGTTTTTTCTTTCCCTTCGGTTTGTCGATCTAATTCCGTGCGATTTAAACTCGTTGTTATATAACTCCAAACTTCGTCATCAGCTTTCCACCCAACGTCAATCCATTGTTGCGCTAGTTCAGGAGAGATAACCACAAACGTTGCGCCATAGAGCGTATCTGCACGCGTGGTAAATACTTCGACGTATTCAGCTTGAGGCTTGCGGCTTGAAGTTTGAAGCTTGAATTTGATGCGTGCGCCTTCTGACCGGCCGATCCAGTTGCGCTGGGCAAGTTTAGTCGTCTCCGGCCAGTCCAAGTTCTCCATATCATCAATGAGCCGATCGGCGTAAGCCGTAATCTTAAACATCCACTGTTCGATCTCGCGCTGTTCTACCTGTGTACCGCACCGATCGCATACTCCCCCTCCGGCCTGTTCGTTGGCAAGCACGGTTTTATCCCTAGGACACCAGTTTACTTTTGTCTTGGCGCGGTAGGCCAAACCCTTTTCGAACATTTTAACAAACATCCACTGCGTCCAACGGTAGTAGTCGGGATCAATGGTTCGCACCTCGCGCGACCAATCAAAGCTTGCGCCCATGCTAGCAAGCTGCTTAGTCATGTACTTAATATTGTCTTCGGTCCAATCGCGCGGATTGACCTCGCGTTCAATGGCGGCATTCTCTGCGGGCAAACCAAACGCATCAAAACCAATGGGATAGAGAACGTTATATCCTTTCATTCGCAGATACCGTGCGCGGATATCGGGCAGAGCAAACGCGTACCAATGGCCGATGTGTAAATTCCCCGACGGATAAGGAAACTCCGTCAGAAGCATGTAGTTTGATTTCCCCTTGGCAGTATCGGGTGTTTCGTAGAGTTTCTGTTTAGCCCATTCCTTCTGCCAATGTTTTTCTATTTTTTTAGGGTCGTATTTCACGTTACGGTTAAAATAATGAGCACTACTAAGATAGCAAATGCGCTTGTTTTGATAAATGCATCGCGAATGGTAAATGGAAGATACTTGTGGCTGTAGTGTTCAAGAAATGATCTACGATATGCTGTTCTGGGGTTATAGCGGCGGCGAAAATGATTCTCCCACCGCGCAAATGGACAGTCCCCCCATATTTTCCACGATGTCAGAAGTATCGCAGAGAGGAAAAATGCCAACGGCCGGTAGTGCGGCGTCAATAATGCGACCACCAAACTTACCGCAACAGCAATCGTGAATATCAAATGCAGAAATGCAATGATGTCGGCGAGTAATTTATACTGTTTCATGGAGGCCAAAAAGAGTTAGGGCATTCTCAGTGGTTTGCTGCATAACTTTTTCAACTGGTATCTTCCGCAGACGTGCAACCTGTTCCGCTACATATGCTACATATGCTGGCTCATTGCGCTTTCCACGATACGGCTCGGGCGTCAGGTACGGCGCATCGGTTTCCAAAAGGATGTGCTCAAGCGGTATATCCATCACAGTATCATCATACTGGCGCGCAAACGTGATGATGCCGTTCAGGCCAATTTTAAACCCCAGATGCACATATCTTTTAGCATCCGCATAGGTCCCGGTAAAACTATGAATGGCGCCCGGGTTGGCTGATAGCTTATGGCGTATAGCTGATAGCATTTCAATCATATCTTTATGCGCACCTGTGGTGAGCGAAGCCGAACCATCTCGGCAATGGATAACCAGTGGCTTGTTTATCTCAATAGCTAACTGGATTTGTTTTTCAAATCGTTCGCGTTGAAACTTCTTTTTCTCCGGTTCGGTCGTGCGATAGTAATCAAGGCCCACTTCGCCGATAGCGACCACTTTTGATTCTTGCGCGAGTTTTACATACGCATCGTGGTCGTAGTGTTCGGTGAGATTGTCGTTGGGGTGCAATCCCACGGTCGCCCATACATTGTCATGGGCAAATGCTAGATCAATCGCACTTCGCGATGTTTCCCAATCCGTACCAATGCAGATCATGCCAACATTTTGTTCTGACGCACGTTGAATCACTTCTTCTCGATCAGTATCGTATTGAGGAAACTGCGGATGGCAGTGGGTATCGATAATCTGCATAATCGAACAATTACGCTGCCAGACGCGGGAATAATCCCGCGCTTTTCCGCGCCCTTAATCCTTGCTCGTCCCAACGAATACATTCTTGTATTTTTGCACTCGTGCGCGGCATGAATGGCGCGACTAATGCACCAACGTTATCCGCCAGCACGGTCAGATCAAAAAGGATCTGTCGATCTTTCGTCTCCCATGGCTTTTTCTCATTAACATAAGTATCACCAAACGAAATCAGTTCCCACAATACCGCAAGCGCATCGTTGAGCCGAAATGTGTCAATAGCCTCCCGCATTTTTTCTTTGGTATGAATAATCGCCTGTTCAATGGCTGGACTGAGCGTCATATCAGACCCGAATGCCAATCCGTCGGCCATCGTTGTCACCCGCGAGATAAAATTACCAAGACCATTAGCGAGATCCGCGTTGTATCGCGCTTCCAAATTTTTGTACGAGAAATCACCGTCATCGCCTGAAGGAATCTCGCGGAGCAGAAAGTAGCGCACCACATCGCTACCGTACTTTTCAACCAGCATAAACGGATCAATGACATTGCCAACGGTCTTGGACATTTTTTGTCCTTCGATGGTAATGAAACCGTGGACGTAAATTGCCCTTGGTAGGGGCACGCCGACTGCGAGAAGCATCGCCGGCCAATAGAGCGCGTGGAAACGTAAAATATCTTTGCCAATCAAGTGCACGTCTGCGGGCCAGAAATGACTAAAAAGGTCCGACCTTTTTCCCCCAAGGTCGGACCTTGGGGTACCGTAGCCAAGTGCGGAAATATAGTTTGTCAAAGCGTCAGCCCATACATAGATGGTCTGTGTCGGATCGTCGGGCACGGGAATACCCCATTCGAGTGTCTCCTGCGGGCGCGAGAAACTTACGTCTTCGGCATCATCAATGAGATTGAGAATTTCCTGCTTGCGATGTGCGGGCACGATATTTAGTTCACCGCTTTCAATTTTTTCTCGCACGCGGTCTTTATATTTTGTAAGACGAAAAAACCAATTTTCTTCTCGCACAACTTCGGGAGCTGCTTTATGGAGTGGACACAGGCCGTCTTCGAGCTCGGTCTTCTTAATGAACGCCTCGTGACCGACGCAGTACAACCCTTCGTACTCTTTTTTATATACGTCCCCCGACGCGACCAGTGCTCGCCAGAGCTTTTCAACGGCGGGCCAATGGATTGTTCTATCAGTGGTACGAATAAACTGGTCGTACTGCACATCAAGCGCCGCATCGAGTGATTTAAACTTTTTGACGAGTTCATCAACAAATTCTTGCGGATTGATGCGCGCGTTTTTTGCCGCGCGAGCAACGGTAGAACCATGCTCGTCAGTCCCCGTTAAAAAATAGGTGTCGTGTCCAAGAAGCCGATGGTAACGCGCCAGTACATCGGTCTGGACGAATTCCAATGCATGCCCGAGGTGCGGCGGAGCATTGGTATACGCAATCGCAGTTGTAATGTAGAATTTATTCTTTTTCTCCATGGTGTATTTTCTTGTGCGGACCGATGACTATAACAAATTCTCCCAATATTTGCTTGACGGGAACTTTTTCAACAATTTCTTCAATCGTGCCCCGATACAGTGTCTCAAACTGCTTGGTAAGTTCGCGGGCAATCACAATCTGACGCCGGCCGATTTTAGCAACATCGCGCAGATCTGCCAACATTTTCGCGAAACGATGCTTTGACTCGTAGAATACCACCGTGTGTTCAATCCCGCTAATGGACTTAAAAAACGTCTGGCGACCTTTTTTGTGCGGTGGGAATCCCAGATAGGTGAAACGATCAGCGGGAAATCCGCTCACGGACAATGCCGTCAGTGCCGCATTGGCGCCGGGGATAGGAATAACTTTTGTTTCCGGCAGTTCGATGAGCACTTTTGCCACCAGCATCCCGCCCGGATCATTGATGCCCGGCGTGCCGGCATCGGATACCAGAGCAAGATGCTTGCCCTGACGGAGTAATTCAACAATGTGGTCAATGCGCGCTTGGTTGCTGTGCTGGTGATAGGCAATCATCTCCGTAGGAATGTTGTAGCGGTCAAGGAGTGTGCGCGTGACGCGCGTATCTTCAGC
>JBBUGO010000033.1:0-17318 GCA_038056025.1 Patescibacteria group bacterium | reverse complement strand
GGGATTTTTGGGATTCCCTTTGTGTTTGCAAAAGCCGGCTTTACGGTCGGGTTGGTGTTTTTGATTTTTACCGCGACGATCACTACACTCTTTAATCTCATGTTCGGTGAGATTATTTTGCGGACCAAAGCGCGGCATCAGCTCGCGGGATACGCCGCGATCTATGTGGGTCCGTGGGCCAAACGTGTCGTGTTGTGGGCCAATATTCTCGGTATCTATGGGGCGTTGCTTGCGTATCTCATTATTGTTGGCGACTTTCTTCATAATGTTACTTCAAATTTCTTTTTCTTCAGCCGCGATCAGTACAGTGTAGCGTTTTTTGTGATTGTAGCCGTTCTCATCTATCGCGGCATGCGAACGGTTCGGTGGATTGAGTTTTTTCTGACAGGGGTCTTTATTGCCATTATGGCGGCGACGTTTGTTGTGGGGATGCCACACATCAATCTTGAGAATCTTTCGACGGTCAATTCTACATTTTGGTTTCTGCCGTACGGCGTACTACTCTTTGCGCTGGCAGGATTAACGTCACTGCCCATCCAACGCGACATCATGCGTGGGCAGGAACGGCATCTGCGAACTTCGATTGTTGTAGCAGTTGGTATTGTCGCGACACTCTATCTGTTGTTTGCGCTGACGGTAGTGGGGATATCGGGTGACGTTACGACACCCGATGCATTATCGGGCCTTCTGGAATTTCTTGGTCCGCGGATGGTTATATTAGGATCATTATTCGGCATATTTTCCATTACGACATCGTTCCTCCTGTTAGGAACTGCGATGCTGGAGATTCTCCACCTTGATTATCGAATAAAGCGTGTGTGGTCCTGGCTCTTGGCGGTGGCGCCGCCGGCGCTTCTCTTTATGGCCGGTCTGCGGACGTTCATTGATGTTATTGGCTTGGTGGGGGCAGTTGCGATAGGTATTGAGTCGGCGATCTATGTAGTTGCCTATCTTCGGGCTCGCAGACGCGGCGACCGCGTGCCCGAGTACCATGTCCATGTGCCGGCATGGCTCTTGTACATCATTGCACTCTTATTTATTGTTGGTGCGTTCTATGAACTTTTCTTGGCGTAATCTTTTTCTCTTCCTGCCACGAGTCGAAAAGGCGGGGTGGTATCTTTTTCTTTTCTCCCTGCCCATCCAGCAGAGGGTTATTGTCTATCAGGACACTTGGTATTTTCAGGAATGGCTTTCGTTTGCGGTGTATGGGACGGATATTTTATTGGTGCTTCTGCTCGGTATTGGTTGGTTAAACAACGGCAAGCGTTTTTTGCGCGGTGCGCCTACGCGCGGAGAATATGTGTTGGGAGGGTTTTTTCTAGCGACAGCCGCCTCTGTTCTTATTTCCACACATCAGACAGTGAGTATGTTAGCTTTAGTACGCCTATGTGAATTTATACTGCTCTACGGGTATATACGTCGCTATGCGTTGGCACATTTTGACGGTATGCGTTCGGTGGCGGCGTTTCTGGGCGGCGTACTACTACAGGCAGTGATTGCCATCACACAGTTTTTTCTCCAGCGCGACGCCGGATTACAGTGGCTGGGCGAAAGCGTCCTGGCACCCGCCCTACAGGGAGTTGCGTCGTTTTATCTTGCCAGTGGAGAAAAAATAATGCGCGCGTATGGTACGACGCCGCATCCCAATGTACTTGCGGCGTATTTGCTTATTGCGCTTATTATGGCGTGTCTGATGTTTCTGCGGTATCCCGCGCGGAAAATGACGTTCGCGGTGGTGTACGGGGTGTTGTTGTGGGCACTGGTGCTGACGTTTTCAAGAACCGTCATCGCGGTATGGGCACTCGCGATGATAGTGGGAGGGGTGGCGCTGTGGAAGCGTGGTATATCGCGCAAAGCACTGGCAATGATGGGAACTATTACAATACTCTACAGCGTGATATTAGGATTGGCATATAAACCCGCCATAGAGAGCCGCATGACGATTTCAAATCAAGACGAGGCTGTGCAATTGCGCGTTTATTATTCGGGACAGGCGCTGGGGAGCGGGGAAAAACTGAATCTCCTCGGTGTGGGCACGGGCAATTTTGTTGGTTGGCTGATGGAACGGCATCCCAACCTGTCGCGCTATTTATATCAGCCGGTGCACAATGTGTATCTTCTGCTGTATTCGGAAGTAGGAATTGTCGGCCTTTCCCTGTGGCTTGTTTTTCTCGTCATACTTAGTATCCAACTGCGCGGCATATGGCATACCACGACGGGGGTTGGAGTTGCTATTATGATGGGTGCGGTTCTGGCGATGGGAGTGCTGGATCACTTCCCTTGGACGCTCCAGCAAGGGAGATTTCTCTTGTGGGGGTCGCTTGCCGTTGCCGCGTTTTGCACCTCGCACCGCGATGCGTTAGGATAACGGAACCATGTCCGACAACAATCGTACCGAACAACTGCGGCAGATTCGCGACGAAGTCATCAATCTCAAGGATTCGCCGCTGTATCAGGAGCGTATCAATGGTAAGGTATTTCCTGTTATCGGGGAAGGAAACCACCATGCGTCTATTATGTTTGTAGGAGAAGCGCCGGGTCGTAACGAAGCACTGACGGGGAGGCCGTTCGTGGGGGCGGCGGGGAAGATTCTGGATGAACTGCTCATGTCGGTTGAGATTCCACGTACGAGCGTCTACATCACCAATATTGTCAAAGACCGCCCGCCGTTTAACCGCGATCCCTTGCCGGAGGAAATTACAGTATATAGTCCATTTTTAGACCGGCAGATCGCCATCATCCAGCCGAAAATTATTGCGACACTGGGACGTTTTGCCATGCAGTATATTATGGAAAGATTTGATTTGACGTGGCAGATCAAGCCGATCAGTCAACTGCACGGAAAAGTGCTAGAAGCGCAGGCATCATACGGATCCATTCACATTGTTCCGCTGTATCACCCTGCAGTGGCGGTGTATAATAGCACTACGAAAGATACGCTCAAGCAGGACTTTCAAGTTCTGCGCCAATTCGCGGAGTAACAATGGACGCATTTCTACAGCAACTTCTTTTTCAGTTCCCTTTTCTTGCTGACTACCAATACCTTTTGTTTTTTCTCGGTGGAGCGCTCGAAGGCCTGAATACCATGATACTGGCCGGATTTCTGGCCTCGCTCGGGCTGGTTGATGCCGTTCCGATTATTGCCGTATTAATTGTAGCATACTGGGTGAATGGATTTTTATGGTATGCCGTGGGATATTTTGGGGGCGCCCGCCCCATTGATTATTGGTTGCGACACAATCAGAAACGAAGACGGATTTTTGAACTGACCAAGAAATACTTTGAAGCGCACACCGGCAAAGCCATCGTCGTTACTAAGACGACTCTCTCCTTAACCATTGTGACGCTCATCTTGGCCGGTTCTCTTCGGTATGATCTCAAGAAGTTTAGTTGGTATAACTTCCTTGGTTCCGTCGGTTGGGTACTGGTAACGTTCTGGGTGGGATACTTCTTTGGCGAAAGCTTTGAATTTGCATTTGCTTATGTCAGAAATATCTCCCATGTTATCCTCTTTTTTGTGGCGGCGGTACTGGTAGTATATCTGTTGCGGAGAACTAGTGGCATGGTATTTAACTCTTGGCTCGCGTTTACAGAGCGAGTGAAAGAAGTGGGCCAAGCGGTGAAAGAAAGCATTGATGAGATTGTCCCTATTTCAGACGAAACCGACCATCCACAGTGATTTGTTGACTGCTGGTAAATATGCTATAGTGAGATATTCCACAATGACTATCCATAAAACGGCTTTTGTTCTCGTTTTTGGCTTATTGTTCAGTATCGGCCAGCCAGCCCTTGCAGCCAGAAGCGAAGTTGCTACTAATCGTTATTTCGTAAAATCAGCCGCAGGTCTCTGGAAAAATAGCTTAGGCGTCCGCCACGTCTTTAAAGGTGGCTTTACCTCCGATATGTCCGATTGGCAGTTGCGTGTTGCCAAAATCTTTGGTGTTGATGTTGAGCCGGTGACCAAGCTTTTCGTGCTCGAACCCGAGGCCGTTGCCGCTGATATAGCCGCAAGCACACCCGGCAAAAAATCAGAAGGTCGCTTTGTACCCGATGCCGCAGTCCCCTGGGGCGTGCGTATGATGTACAACGACACCGAAGTAGTCCCCGAAGGCGGACAGGGCATCACGGTGGCGGTGCTGGATACCGGCGTCTTGAAAACGCATCCCGACATCGCGCGTCGCGTCGCTGGCTGTAAGGATTTTTCTTCACCGCGAAGCCCGATGGTAGATGGCAAATGTGATGATCGTAACGGTCATGGCACGCATGTCGCTGGAACTATTGCCGCCGATGGAGGGAAAGACAACCTTGGTATTTATGGGGTTGCGCCGCAGGCGTCCCTTTTTGCATATAAAGTGTGCGGCAACGACGGATCCTGTTGGGCTGATGACGTTGCCGCGGCCATCCGTACCGCGGCAGACGAAAGAGCCCAGGTTGTTAATTTAAGTTTGGGTTCCGACAAGCCGAGTCCGCTCATGGAAGAGGCTATTGCCTATGCAGTTGCCAAGGATGTATTGGTAGTTGCCGCAGCGGGCAATGACGGACCCTATGACGGGAGTATTGATTATCCTGCGGCCTATGCGGATGTAGTGGCGGTTGGCGCAGTAGGAAGCACGCGCGCAGTACCCGACTGGAGCTCACGGGGCATCAATGACACCACAACCCCCGGCGTTATTGAACTTCAAGATATGGAATTTGCGGCGCCAGGAGTAACGATCGAGTCAACATGGAAAGACGGCGGTTATGCGGTGCTTTCAGGCACATCCATGGCCACGCCCCATATCAGCGGATTGGCGGCAAAACTTTGGAATAGCGACCTGACCCATCCCGCGGCGGAAGTACGGAGCGTCTTGGTCAAGATTTCACGCGACATACTGCCGGAAGGCGAAGACAACGCATCCGGATACGGCATCCCCGTTGTCCAGCAATAATTTGTTATAATGAACACCCCCGCTTTGGCGGGGGTGTTTTCATTTGGTACAATAGTGTCATGAAGATAAGCCACGTCGTGCGCACGTTGGTACTCTCCGACTTTCTTATTAACTCGGGATTTTCGGTGTTCGCGCCAATTCTCGCAGTGTTCGTGACCAAACAAATTCAGGGCGGATCGCTGGAAGTGGTTGGCTTTGCGACAGCAATCGGTCAGATATTTAAAGTAGGCCTTCAAATTCCCGTGGCGCGCATTTTGGATAAAAATCATGGGGAGTATGATGACTTCGTATCCATGGTGGCCGGGAGCATCCTTATTGCTATAGTTCCATTTTTATACTATTTTGCCACGCAGGTAACGCACTTGTATCTTATTCAAGCGCTCTACGGCGTAGGCGCTGCACTAGCGGTGCCTCCGTGGTATGCGATCTTTACCCGTCACATTGACCACATGAAAGAGAATATCGAATGGTCCATGGAATCGGTGGCCATTGGTATCTCCGGTGCCGGAGCTGCGGCTCTGGGAGGAATTCTCGCGCAACGGCTTGGATTCCAACCCATTTTTCTTATTGGAGGCGTAGTGGCGATGATTGGCGCCATCGTCCAGATGTTGATCTATAGAGATCTCAAGCATAAAGTCGCGCGCGGCGGCGTCAAACCGTCATCTCCCAGTATTGTTTCTTAAGGCGTATGGACAATAACCATAGTGTCACAAAACTGCTCAACGAAATGGCGGTGTTCCTAGCGATGGAAGACATCCCTTTCAAACCGCGCGCCTACGAACAAGCCGCACACTCCATTGGAATACTCGAGGAAGATGTTGGCGATATGTATAAAAAGGGGGGACTCAAAGCGCTTGAGGGTATCCCCGGTATAGGCGCCAGCATTGCTGAAAAAATAGAGGAATATCTCAAGCATGGCCGCGTCCATGAATACGAAGCGTTAAAGAAAAAGTTTCCCATTGAAATCGAGGGACTGCTGCGTATTGAAGGCATTGGACCCAAGAGTATCCTGAAACTTTACCAAGCACTCCACATTCGTACCGTTGAAGAACTAGAGAAGGCGGCACGCGCAGGGAAATTGCGCGATGTGCCCGGCCTTGGTCCAAAAACGGAAGAAAATATCTTGCGGGGTATCGGATTTGTGCGCGAATCGGGCGGACGGCAAATTCTCGGTTTTATCCTTCCCGACATTGAGAAGCTCCGAGGAATGGTTGCGGAGTTTCCTGGCGTCGAACAAGTTGAAATCGTCGGTTCACCGCGGCGGATGCAAGAGACCATTGGCGATATTGACTTGCTTGCATTTTCGAAGTATCCAGAAAAGGTGCTTGAGCATTTTACCAAGCTCCACGACGTGCAACATGTCTACTCGCACGGCGAGCACCGCGCACTAGTGCGCTTACGGACAGGTCTTGATGCTGATCTCGCGGTCGTTAATCCGGAAAGTTATGGATCGGCGATGATTGCATGGACGGGCAGTAAAGCACACAATATTCATCTGCGGACTATCGCGGAGAAAAAGGGGATGCTGTTGAATGACTATGGCCTCTTCAAAGGCAAAAAGCTGGTAGCATCGCTAAAAGAGGAGGACATTTACGATACCCTTGATTTACAATTTATCCCTCCCGAATTGCGCAATGACATGGGAGAATTGGAAGCCGCTGCACACGGGACGCTTCCCAGGGTCATTGACTATGATGACGTGAAGGGGGATTTGCAGGTGCAGACCGATTGGACCGACGGCGAGCATTCCATTGAAGAGATGGCAAAGGCGGCGAAGAAGTTGGGGCTCGAGTATATCTGCATCACCGACCACACCAAATCGCTTGCGATGACCGGAGGAAGCGACGAAAAAAAGCTGCTCAAGCAAATGGCGGAGATAGACGAAATACAGAAACGCGTTTCCGGCATCACCATCCTCAAAGGCGCGGAAGTGAACATTCTCAAAGACGGATCACTTGATATTGACGATGAAACGCTTGCGAAACTCGATGTCGTGGGTGCGGCGGTGCATTCATTGTTCTCACTTTCGGAAAAAGAACAGACCGCCCGCATGGTGCGGGCAATGGAAAACCCTAATGTGGATATTATTTTTCATCCGACTGGGCGTGTCATCCAAAAACGCCCTGCATACGCCGTAGACGTTGACGAACTTATTAAAGCGGCAAAGCGAACGAAAACGGTATTGGAAATTGATGCCTACCCAAGCCGACTGGATCTCAAAGACGAATATATCCGTAAGGCGGTGGACGCGGGCGTACGTTTATCGATTGATTCTGATGCGCATGCGACAAGTCACTTCCAGTTTTTGCGCTACGGCATTGGCCAAGCGCGCCGGGGATGGGCGACAAAAAGTGATGTTGTGAACACGCGAAGCGTAAAGGAAATGCTGAAGTTACTGAAGTAGGTTGTGGCCGCTCCGTGGCATTATGGTCTCGCCCATCAGCCCCCGAAAAGGCACGACGTTCTCATCTGACTGATGAGCCGTCTTCTTCTCGCGCCAGTCGCGCTCCGAAAATCCTTTTCGGTGACTGATAATGCTCGCCCCATCAGGGGCAAAATAGGCCGTTTTATCTCGATTTTATTGATTGACACTTCTCTTATCTTTTGCTATAATATATACAGTACATTACTCTTTACCAAGCCCGTGAGGGCGGCCCCGTGAGGGGTCCTTGTGAAAGGACAAAGCCATGGAGACGATGACTTCCGCCGAGCGTCTGCGCATCGGTCAGGCAAACATCGATCGTATGAAGCGCGAGGTGGATGAGGCGGTCAGTACGGTGCTGGGAGTTGTGTGCGAAGACCCGAACTTCTTTCCATACTCTCGCCAGGTCGACTGGGCGGGCGTGCCCTTGCGCGAGCAGCGCGTATTCAAGAACGCGGAGTTCCAGTGGACCATCTATTACAGTATCAAGCCTACGAGGGCAGAGTGTTGGTACAAGTTCTCGATAGGCAGCAGACCCGCGGTGGCACTCGTGTACGTCACCAACGACAGCCGGTTTCCGAAGCTGGAACACGTCGCGTTGGCGCATCGGGCGCGAGTGTTCCTCGTCGACAGCATGCTGGCACACAGCACGCGTATCGCCGAGGAGCTCAAGCCCATCCTAGACGCTGCCGACCACCAGTTCTAGCCCCGACCGTGCCGTACACAATGAGACAAAGAAAGGGGTTCATGAAACGAACTTAGACGGCGCGGGGGAGCGCCGAGGAAGCCGAACCAGGCACCATCCCCACAGGGACCAAGCGATCGGTCCCTTTTCATTTTCCTCTATTCTTTTATTTATTATCCAACAGCTGAACGGCATTTGAACGACATCGTGTATGTTCACCGCGAACGAGGAAATGTGGCCTGGTAACAAAGGAGTTTGGTCGGCGCCCCGAGGTATGTCCGAGGGGATAGCCGGGAACTAAACTTTTGTCAGGCACATGACGAGTGAGCGGTAGAATATACCGATGGAGAGAACATGACGAACAAGCCGTTGGGTAACAAAATATGCTACAATTTATCTTATGGCGTTTCGCGTATTACTCGTAGGAGGGGGTTCGGGCGGCCATGCCTTTCCACTGGTAGCAGTGGCGCAGTCGTTGCGTGCCATGGGGCAGGCACGGGGAGTCAACGCGGAGCTTCTCCTGTTTGGGCAAAAGGGATTTCTTAACACCGCCGCGCGCGAGCACCATATTGCCTTCAAAAATATCCTCGCGCCGAAATTCCGCCGCTATTTTTCACTTCTGAACCTGTGGGATCTCGTGAAGGCGCCGTTTGCTCTGGCGCAATCGCTCTGGCATATATTTTGGTTCATGCCGGATGTGGTGTTTTCCAAGGGCGGATATGATTCGGTGATGCCGGTTTTCGTGGCATGGCTCTACCGCATCCCCGTTTTTGTACACGAATCCGATATCGTGCCAGGATTTGCTAATCGTATCAGTGCCGCATTCGCGCGACTGGTATTTATATCCTTTGCCGGTACGGCGCGGCATTTTCCTGGCAAAACAACTATGTTGGTAGGCAATCCCGTGCGAAAAGACCTACTTACCGGCGATATAGTCGCTGCGTTGGAATATTTTAAATTACGTCCCGGCATACGAACCATCTTAGTACTTGGGGGCAGTCAGGGAGCTCAAGAAATCAATACCATTATGGTTGCTTCGCTGGTTATGCTCACCAATAGCTACCAAGTCATTCATCAATGCGGGACGAGCCAGTACGGCGTAGTGAAAAGCCAGACCGACCAGCTTATCCATGATGGTAAAGCAAGCTTTGGCCCCGGATTGCAAGATCGCTACCGCCTGTTTTCGTTTTTAGACGCTAAAGAGTTGACACTTGCGTATACACTTGCAGATATGGTGATCTCCCGCGCTGGAGCAGGATCACTTTCGGAAATTGCGGTGTTGGGCAAGCCGGCAATAGTTGTTCCTATCGCTGAATCAGCGGGCAATCATCAACTGCTCAACGCACAGGAGTTTGCCAAATTCGGCGGCATCGTTGTCGAGGGCGCTAACATGACGCCCCACATCCTCATCAATCAGATTCAGGCACTCTTTGAACCCACGCGTTATGCGGCAGTGAGTCAGCGTATCAGAGAGTTTGCTAAGCCGCAGGCGGCTGATATGATAGCGCAGACGCTATTAGACGGCGCTCATCATTAACATGCTTCGCAATCTTCATGCCAGACAGGCCGTGTCAGCGTGTCCAGCGACACGCTGCACTATTACTCGGCTCGTGTCCTGTTAGAAACAGGAACCGTGCCACTCGCCTCCGTGAATACCTGCGTAGGCATAAAGATTGCTTCGCATTTAGAAGGAGATATGATTATTGGTTTTAATTCACAGAAGAAATATTTTTCGCGACTGCTCAAAGATGGCCAGCTCACACATGCCTATCTTTTTGCGGGACCAGAAGCAATTGGCAAAAAGGTATTTGCGCTAGAAATCGCCCGCGAAAACGACCAGCATCTTCACGACACCACCGTCATCACACCCGATGCAGAAAGAGCACTTGGCACCATTTCTATAGATCAGGTGCGCGCACTCAACTCATTTTGCGCGACAACACCCGCATTCGGGAGATATAAGTTTGTGATTATCGACGATGCCCATCGGCTGACTGATGAGTCAGCAAACGCGCTCTTAAAATCCATTGAGGAGCCCTACCCATCGCTCGTATGGATCTTAATTACGCATCAACCAGATGCGTTGCCTGCGACGATTCGTTCGCGATGCCAAGAAATCCGCTTCCTACCACAGGGTGACGCCGCAGTGAGCGCACTACCAACGCTCAAGAAACTTTCTCCCAAAGATTCCCACATGATTCTCGCGCTCGCACAAGGCCGTGTTGGTTGGGCAATTGCCGCGCTTGCTGGGGACGATCTCTCAGCGATGCGGCAGGCGATTACGCAATGGGAAAAACTTCCCACACTTTCCATTCTGGATCGTTTGGCATACGTCCGGGCGCTCGCGCAAGGCGAAACCATGAGCCAAGTCGTGTCGTGGTGGCTCGCATGGGCGCGTACCCAACTGCCGCAGCAATCTGTAGTCGCACATAAGTTACTTGCGCTGATGCCGGTGCTCCAGCAATCACAATTCAACCACCGCCTTGCTCTGGAGAATTTCTTGCTCGCTCTTTGATATTTCGGTAGTATGCCTGTGTATGTATAGAGACCTGATTGCGGCGCGAAAGAAGGATTTTGAGGCCGCGTTTGATTTTGCCAAAAACGAAGCCGCCAACATCCGCACGGGACGGGCCAACTCGAGTATGGTTGACGGTATAGTGGTTGATTATCTTGGCTCTCGCTTGCATATCAAAGAATTGGCGACGATTACTGTGCCCGAACCACGAACACTTCAAATACAGCCGTGGGATAAGCAAGCTCTGCCGATGATCGAAAAAGCTATTCGAGAGAGTAATCTGGGACTCAATCCGGTATCCGACAGTCAGACGGTGCGACTCATGGTGCCTCCGTTGACGGAGGAGCGGCGTAAGGAATTTGTGCGTCTCTTGCATCAAAAAGTTGAGGAGGCGCGTGTTCGAGTGCGGCATATTAGAGAAGATATCCTCAAAAAGGTTCAGCATGAGGTAAAGGAAAGAAAAGGCCGCGACGATGATGTGCGTCATACTAAAGAGGAGTTGCAGAAGATTATTGATAATTTGAATAAAAGATTCGACGAATTAGTAAAGAAGAAAGAAACAGAGTTGCTTTCTTAAAATGTCTAATTTCTAATTACTAATGTCTAATCAAATCCCAAGCCAAAATGACCAATTGGAACATTAAATCATTTATTAGAAATTAGGAATTAGGCATTAGAAATTAAAGCTTATGCTTACCGCCATCATCTTTATCATCGTCATCAGTATTCTCATCTTTGTCCACGAGTTTGGGCATTTTGTTGTTGCAAAACGCGCAGGGATGAAAGTGGAAGAATTCGGATTTGGTTTCCCGCCGCGTCTCTGGGGCCTTAAGCGTGGCGACACGACCTATTCTATCAATTGGATACCGTTCGGCGGATTTGTGAAGATCTATGGAGAGGATGGTCAAGATCGCGCGGACTCGGGAAGTTTTTCCTCAAAATCGGTGGGGGTGCGCTTGGGGGTAGTATTAGCAGGCGTGGTGATGAACTTCTTCTTCGCGATGCTGTTGCTGATGCTGGGAAACGGTTTAGGGTTGCGTATCGCCATTGTGGATGAAACAACAAATACAGTTGCACAGGACAAAAAAGTGCAAGTTATCCAGGTGGTGCCAGAAAGTCCCGCCGAAACTGGCGGACTTCGCGTACTGGATGCCATCAAAGAAGTTCGGCTTCCCAATGGAAGCATACAGTCGGTGCGTACACCGAAAGACCTACAAGACATTGTGACCAGCGCCGCGGGCCAGCGCGTTGGTATCATTACTGAACGCGGCACCGAGCGGATAGAGATTCCCGTCACGCTACGCTCCAATCCGCCTCCGGGGCAAGGGCCACTGGGCGTCTCCTTGGCATTAACAGGCGTGGTATCGTATCCCTGGTACCAAGCGATATGGCGCGGAGCCGTGGATACAGTCAACTTAACCATTAATACGGTCTATGGGTACGGCGATTTGTTGGCAAAACTTATTACCACCGGCAAGTTGGGAGCTGATGTCTCGGGTCCCATTGGCATCGCAAGCATTACCGGGCAAGCGGCACGCATTGGCTTTAGTTATTTGATTCAGCTTATTGCGATCATTTCGGTCAATCTTGCGGTACTCAATATCATTCCATTTCCTGCACTTGATGGCGGCCGCGCTCTCATGTTGGTCATTGAAAAAATAAAGGGATCGCCGGTGAACGTGAAAGTAGAAAACGCCATCAATACCGTTGGGTTTTTCCTACTCCTTACCCTCATGGTGCTTGTCACGATTAAAGATATAGGAAAATATTTCTGATTATGAAGCTCTCACAACTTTTTACCAAAACATTGCGCGATGCGCCTACCGATGAAACTGCCATTAATGCCCAGCTTCTGTTACGAGGCGGGTTTATTTCAAAAGTGATGGCGGGTGTCTATGAGTATTTGCCGCTTGGTTTTCGTGTATTGGACAAAATCCAGCGTATTATCCGCGAAGAGATGAACGCCACGGGAGCACAAGAACTTTTTCTTTCTGTGTTTCAGAATAAGGAAACGTGGCAGGCAACGGGCCGATGGGAAAGCGCAAAAGAAGTCATGTACCGTTTTCAGGATGACAGCGGGAGGGCATACGGCCTCGGTTTTACCCACGAAGAACCGCTCACCTCAACAGCGAAGCATTTCATTGGCTCGTACAAGGATCTACCCAGGGCCGTCTACCAAATTCAGACCAAATTCCGAAATGAACCACGAGCAAAATCTGGCTTATTGCGCGGTCGAGAGTTTCTGATGAAGGATCTCTATAGCTTCCACACCGACCAGGAAGACCTCGATGGGTACTATGAGAAAGTTGCTGCAGCATATTTGCGAATCTTTGACCGTGCGGGGGTAAAAGCAATTAGAACGCTTGCTTCCGGTGGCCTGTTCTCAAAATTTTCTGATGAATTTCAGGTTCTTGCACCTGTTGGGGAGGATACTATTTATGTGAATGAAAAAGAAAATCGAGCTGTCAACCAGGAAGTGCATACCGAAGAATTCCTTAAAGATCTAGGCTGGAATAGAAGCGACCTTAAGGAACAGCGGGCAATTGAAGTCGGTAATATTTTCAAACTGGGTACTAGATTTTCAGAAGCCCTCGGGCTTCTGTACACCGACAAGGACGGCAATAAACAGCCAGTGGTGATGGCTTCATACGGTATCGGCCCCGGCCGCCTTATGGCAACTATTGTCGAAACATCACACGATGAGAATGGTATTGTGTGGCCGGAGAGCATTGCTCCATTTCGTGTTCATCTTATTGCTTTGCCTGGTGGAGAAGAAAAGGCAGACGAGCTGTATAAGCAGCTCGGGGATGAAGTACTGTACGATGACCGAACCGATAAAACTGCTGGCGAAAAGTTTGCGGATGCCGATTTACTCGGATGCCCGATACGAATTGTGGTGAGCAAGAAAACACTCTCCCAGGATAGCGTTGAGATGAAAATGCGAAGTGCAGACGAAGAAAAACTTGTTAAGATTTCTGATATACAGGCAAAGATAAAGAAATAGTGGGTGTGGTCAGTAAATGGCGGGCGATATCGCCCGCCATTTACTTTGCTTGTGGATGACCTTTCTGGTAGATTACCTCTGTGTTTAACCGTCTTTTTGGATTTTGGTCAAAGGATATCGGCATCGATCTGGGTACCGCCAATACCCTTGTCTATGTGCGCGGCAAGGGGATCGTCATCAACGAGCCCTCCATCGTTGCCATTAACCAAAAGACCGGCAAAATTCTCGCCATCGGAACCGATGCTCGGCGTATGGTTGGGCGTACGCCCGGCTATATCACGGTATCACGGCCGTTGGTATCCGGCGTAGTATCGGACTTTGAAGTGACGGAGCAGATGCTCAAGTATTTCATTGATAAAGTGCATCAGGAAGCATTTTCTATTCTTCCCCGTCCACGAGTTGGGGTGGGTGTTCCGTCCGGTGTTACCGAAGTTGAAAAACGAGCCGTGGAGGATGCGACATACAATGCTGGCGCGCGCGAAGTATATCTCATTGAAGAGCCCATAGCCGCAGCTATTGGCGCACGACTGCCTATTCAGGATGCGGTGCCGAACGTCATCGTTGATATTGGTGGGGGCACCACCGAAGTGGCGCTCATCTCCATGGGGGGCGTCATCGCCTCGCGTTCATTGCGTATTGCCGGTGACAAGCTTAACGATGATGTCATGAGATACTTGCGGGAAGAGCGCAATTTATTGATTGGTGAAGCCACCGCAGAAAATTTAAAAATTTCGCTCGGCGCGGTGTATCCCCTAGAGCAAGAACTGCAGGGATCGGTTCGCGGCCGCGATTTAGTATCAGGACTGCCGAGAGAAATCACCGTTACCTCGCAGGAATTGCGCGAGGCCATGCAGCGCTCAATCTCCAGCATTGTGGATGCGGTAAAAAGCACCATTGAAGAAACGCCACCCGAGCTGACCGCCGATCTTGTTTCCAGACCAATATATCTAGCAGGAGGCGGAGCAGTATTTCGAGGTATGGATCAGCTTATTTCCAACGAGACAAAACTTTCCGTGACCATTGTGGATGATCCGCTCACTGCGGTCGCACGCGGATGCGGTATGGTGCTCGAGAACGTCGATCAGCTTAAATCTATCCTTGTTTCAACGGACAAAGAGGGGTATGTATAATCCGCATGGTACTATTTCACGAAGACGGTGAAAAAGAATATCGGGTAACACTCGAATACGATACCATGGTTACCCCCGAAGAGACGCTTATCGATACTGCGAGCGTTCACGCAGATATTGAGCAGCCGATTCATTCAAATGTTTCTCGTGCAGTGGTGATGCTTGGCAGTATATTACTCGTGGTAGCATTTATTTCCACAGGTAATCTTGCCGTACGCCGACATGATGTATTCGCAAGTATTGCTGATCAGAATGCGAAGGTGAATATCGCCGTATCTCCCCCTCGTGGACTTATTTTTGACCGCTATGGAAAGGTATTAGCAGAAAATATTCCGAGCTTGGATCTTCTGGTAGTTGCCGATCAACTACCGAGCGATCCAGGTGAACGTGCTGCGGAGATCCGGCTTGCAGCCGCTGCCGCACAACTGTCTCCTGACGAGCTCAAACATAGTATTGACGAGGGCATCACGAAGGAAGCAATTTTTTATGTTGCCAGAGACCTTTCCAAATCCCAAGTGGCTGCCATAGCCCAGCAGTATCCAAAAGGTTTCGCGATTGTGCCCAATGCTATCCGTTCCTATGATGATGGCTCGCAATTCGCCCATGTGCTTGGCTATCTCGGCAAAGTGAGTCGCGAAGATATGACGCGCGACCCCTACTACACGTTGAGCGATATGGTGGGGCGAGCAGGAGTTGAGTCGCAGTATGAATCGGTACTGCGAGGTACGCATGGGTACGTATTTTTTGATCGTGTCAGTCGTCAGCAGGGAAATGTTGAGCCGCGACCTGGCAGTGACTTGGCTCTCTATATTGACCAAGACATCCAAAAGACGCTCTACAACGTGCTCTATGGCGTGTTGCGTGATGCAAACTTGAAAGGCGCGGCTGGAGTAGTGCAGGATCCCGCCACAGGTGCCGTACTCGGCTTGGTAAGTTTTCCCGGTTTTGATAACAATATTTTTTCCGACGATGTTTCGCAGGTTGAATATACGCGATTATTTGAAAATGCATCCCGGCCATTGTTTAACCGGGTAGTGGGAGGGTTATACTCACCTGGGTCGACGATTAAGCCGTTCATCGGTATGACTGCCCTGGAAGAGGCGGTTGTTACACCAAGCGATACTATCCGTGACTGTGTGAGCATTTCGGTTCCTAATCCATTTCGTCCTGATGCCCCGCACATTTTTAAAAATTGGAAAGTTGATTTAGGACTTTTTAACTTGCGCAGAGCAATTGCAAATTCCTGCAACATCTATTTTTTCAGGGTAGGCGGCGGTTTGGATAATTTTGAAGGACTCGGTATCACGCGTATTGCCAAATATCTCAAAAAAGCTCTTGCGGATATTATCTTGGGAATTGACTTGCCCGGAGAGACCAACGGCTTTGTTCCAACACCGGAATGGAAGCTGGAGGCTCGCAACGAAAACTGGTTTCAGGGAGATACTTACAATGTCTCCATCGGTCAAGGCGATCTCGTGGTCACGCCACTCTGGATTAATAGTTATATTTCAGCTATTGCCAATGGGGGAACACTCTTTCGGCCACAGGTAGTACACGCGATCACTACACCCGATGGCATCACCGAGACCATGGATCGGGAGATTCTTGCGGAGTTGCCGTTCCGGGAAGAGGTTATTCAAGAAATGCGGCGGGACATGGAAGAGACAACGCGCTCCGGCACCGCTAGGGAACTAAACGATCTGCCGGTGCGGGTTGCGGCAAAGACGGGAACTGCGGAGGTCAATGATAAAAAACGGATTAACGCGCTCTTTACCGCATTTGCGCCATCTGGAAATCCAAAGATTGCGGTGACGATATTAGTCGAAAGCTCTGTCGCCAACCAGGGCTTTGCGATTCGAGCCGCACACGAATTTCTGCGGTGGTATTTTGGACGTACGGCAAGTCCCAGCCCGACATCCCCATAGACCATTGCTTTTTGTCCAAGGAGGGTGTACAGTGGGGGGCATTATTTGTTTTTAAAGCATGGAAAATCAATATTTCAGTAAAGAGGGACTCGAAAAACTCAAACAAGAGCTTGATCAGCGTACCAATACGCTCCGGCAGGAAATTGCCAACCGTATCCGCGAGGCCAAAGAACTTGGCGATTTATCGGAGAGCGCTGAATATGCGGAGGCAAAAGAAGCACAAGCTCACAACGAAGGCCGCATTGAGGAAATTAAGACCATTTTGGAAAACGCAGTCGTTATCGGCCAGATAAGCAACGGCGGCGGGGTCGTCAATGTCGGTTCCCATATCAAGGTTGAGTCAAAGAACGGTGTGCAGTCGTTTGCGATTGTTGGCGCGGCAGAATCTAATCCTTTGTCGGGCTTCATCTCTAATGAATCGCCCCTCGGCGCCGCATTTTTAGGACACCAGAAAGGCGATACAATCTCGGTCTCAACACCCAAGGGAACCACGCAATATACGATTCTTGAGGTGAAATAGTGCTTCGTAATCCTCTCCCCAGACAGGCCGTGTCACACGCTCCAGCGAGCGTGTGCACTATTACTCGGCTCGCATCCTGTTAGAAACAGGAACCCTGCTGCTCGCCTCCGTGAATACCTGCGTAGGGGAGAGGATTACTGCGCATTAGTAGAATTCGTTGAATTCTCATAGCGGAATGATAGAATAATC
>JBBUGO010000032.1:0-4319 GCA_038056025.1 Patescibacteria group bacterium | reverse complement strand
TCGGCAATGTGCAACACAAAACCGATGATATGGCCTATGCCACCAATCTCATTGCGGCACTGGCCAAGCGTGAGTACTACCACGACCCCGACGTGACCCCCAAGGAGGCGTTCACGGCAATGCTCCGCAAGGCCAATGAAGTTGTGGAAGAATTTTTCAAACACGAAGGCCTTGTTATTAATGTAGGCATTTTTGCGGTAGCCGGCGAAAAAATCTCAATATCAAAACTGGGGAAATTTAAAATGTACCTGGCGCGCGAGGGTAAGACCGTTGATGTTCTCAATAATATTGAACTGTTTGGGAAAGAACATCTTACCGAAAACCGATTCTCAAGCGTGCTCAATGGCAGTGTCCAAGATGGCGATCGCTTGTTTGCCTTCTATCCCAGCCGTGTGGTTGCCGCGCGCGAAAAGTCCTTTAGAGAATTCCTCCCAAAACTTGCCGCCAATGAGTTTATCGAAAAACTAAACGATATCAAAACACAAAAAAATACATTTACCTGTGCGGGTATTTATGTGGATTTTCAAAAGATAAAAGAAGTCGCCGTGGAGCCCAATATTCAGCCGCAGGAACTTGCTCCCGAAGCTCCTGTTTCAAAGCCAGTGCTCGCATCGGAACCTAAGCCGAAGACCCCATCTTCTCCCATCCCTGCCGCGCGACCAGCGGTTTCTCCGCAAGAAATGCCGCGCATCATCCCCAGCGAGTTCTCTCTCGGGAAAAAAGGGAATATAGTGGGTACTATCATGCATGGCCTACGATTAATCCGCATGACCCCCCAGGCACGAGCCGTCGGGCTTCTTGCGCTTGTGGCTCTTGTTGTCGTTGGCGTATTGGTATTTCAATCATCTTCCTTTATTAACCCGCAAGCGCGCGCCGTCAAAGAAGCGGTGACCGAAGCGCAAACCCAGCTGGACTTGGCAAAAAATCGCATTGGACAAAATGATCTTGCCGAAGCACGCACCATCCTCAACGCATCGCTCGCTACCCTGCGCTCATTTGACGCACAGAATTCCGACAACATAATTGAAGTTCAGAACGAAACAGTAGCGACACTGAACGACATTGACCAAGCAGAACAAGCACACACGACAGCCGTTACTGCGGTGCCTTCTGAGCTGGGGGCCGCCTCTTTGCTCGGTGCCTCCGACGCATCGCTGGCGCTCTACGGACAATCCACTGCCTCCAGTTCTCCCTACCTTGCCACGCTCGTCAACGATGCCGTTCAAACGAAAAGCGATGTGGATATAGACGCTGATAGCGTGATGACCGAAGGCGCCGCAGTGCTTGCGATGAATCACGAGAGCAAACAATACGCCGTCCACAAAAAAGAGAAGACCAAGACCTTTGCCCTCGAGACGGCTTCACCACTCATTGCGACTGCTTACTATAAAGATAATCTCTATATCCTTTTTGCAGATGATATTTTCAAAATCCCCGATGCGTCGCAGGGGCCTAAAGACGGACAATCATGGCTCAAAAAGGGCACTGAACTTCCGGACGACCTTGCTCTTATTACGGTTGACGGTAATATCTATGTCTTAACCAGCAATGGCACCCTCGTCACGTACTATCAAGGCGAAAAAGTCCGTGAAAGCGCCACACATCTTGTCCCATCCGCACAAACCCGCTTATTGGCCACCAATGACGAAAGCGCCGATCTATACCTGGCCGACCGAGCCGCCGGACGTATCTACGTTATTGATAAGCGCACCGGTGCATTAGCAAAGACGCTCATCTTTGATGCCGATATCGTCATCCGCGATGTTGCCATCACTACAACGAATGTGCTCTATCTCCTGACGGACAAAGGAGAAATTCTCAAGGTGGAATAACTTCCGCGCTCCCATTCCCCAGTCATCTTCTCTCAAGCAACATCTCCTCTAGCTCGACTCGTCATCCTCCCGACAAAAATCTAGTTCCCGGGTGCTCCGACCAGATTACTTTGTAACCGGGCAGGATTTCCTCGCTCGCTAGGGAGATATAAGCTCTCGTTCAAATGACCTGAAGGAATGAGAACGCTTCAGATTTTTGAATTAATAACGCGACCGACACCCCATTCCCCCATCAGAGACTCACGGAATCCCGATTTAGGAAAATCGGGATGAGTCAGAATGCAAAAACCGCCGAGGAGGCGGTTTTTGACATGTGCTCTGGGGAGGGATGGGGTGGAGGGAGCTATTTCAGTTCCACTACCGCTCCTGCCTCTTCCAGTTTTTTCTTCATCTCGTCTGCGTCAGCTTTCTTAACGCCTTCTTTGACCGTCGCGGGAACTTTATCCGTCATATCTTTGACTTCTTTCAGGCCAAGACCCGTGACTTCACGGAGTACTTTGATAACCTGAATCTTCTGCGCACCCGCGTCTTTTAAGACAACGGTATATGCGTCCTTTTCCTCGCCTGCTTCTGCACCTGCAGCAGCTGATGCGGCTTGCCCCGAGCTTGCCGAATGGGCTGCCGATACGCCGAACTTTTCTTCCAATGCCTTGACAAGCTCATTGAGCTCGGTCATGGACATTTTCTCTATTGCTTCGATGAATTGATTTTTATCCATAGTTCTATAATTTCTAATATCTAATTCCTAATTTCTAAACAAATCCCAATGATCAAATGTTCTAATGTTTTAACTTTTGATATTTGGATTTTTATATTGTTTAGAGTTTAGATATTAGGATTTAGGATTTTTTCTCTCCTACCCGCTTGAGCACGATGGCAAGCGCTGATAACGGATATTTCATCATACCCAAGAGTCGTGCGACGAGTTCCTTGTGCGAAGGCAGTTGCGCCATCGCAAGAAGTTCCTCTTTGCTTAATGCCCTACCCTCAAACCACGCGCTCAACAGCCGAAGTGCCTGATTCTTTTTCGCAAATTCGTACAGTTTCTTAGAGACAGCGTAGGGATCCCCGCCCGTGGCGGACAGGTTGTCCGTGGTCACGATGCCCATCGATCCCCCCATGCTAAACACGTCTAGTCCGTCGTACTTGAGATCACGGAGCGCAATATCTACGAGGTTCTTTTTCGCTATCAGATAGCGAGCGCCCAGCGTACGCAATGCTCGCTTGAGCTCTTGCATCTGTGCAACGGAAAGTCCCTTTTCGCCTTCACGAGCAAATGTCGTGAAAATCGTAATTACCGATTGGGGAAGTGTCGTCTCTAATTCCTTAAGTTGTTCCTTCTTCTGTGATTTTGTTTTCATACTTCCACAAAAAAACTGCGTATTACCGCAGATCGACCTAGAGACCCAAAAGAGAGTCCTGCCTCGGGGCGATTAATGCCCTGTCTACGGTGTGAAAGCATGCTACCACATGCTTTAGCGTATGGCAAATGGCCTATGGCTTATGGTTCAGAAACTATACGCCATAGGCTATAAGCTATAGGCCAAGGTATTGCGCCCGATACCGCACGTGTTCGGCGCCTGTTTTTGAAAAGATAATGCGGCTTCCATCCCGCGTTGAGAGATAGTAGAAGTAATCCGATGCAATGGGATTGCGAGCCGCCTTGATGGACTGCAGACCCGGATTGGCAATTGGCTGGGGCGGGAGACCCGGACGCCGATACGTATTAAAATCTCCATCAACCGCCAGCTCTGCTCTGACGGGTACCTTGGTCACATCGCAATTACTCGCAAATCGGGTTGCGACATACTTCCGTAAACATCCGCCATAAATCACCGAGGCGTCAATTTGCAACAGCATACCCCGCAGAAGGCGGTTTTTGATAACACCGGATACGAGTCCCATATCCTTTTCTCTTCTCGCTTCTTTTTCGAGGAGCGATGCGATGATAAGCACTTCATTGCCCACATAACCGGCTTTCCTCAAAAAATTATTTTCCATTCTTTCGGCAATGTCTTGCACCGACATGCCCCTGGAAAATCGATAGGTATCCGGGAAAAAATGTCCCTCCTGGCCATGATAGCGACGCGCGAACTCTCCTTCTTTAATAAGGCCTACCAGAGCGAGCCGTTCGTCAATCTCCCACACATTATATCCTTCGGGGATAAAGACACCGACATCCTCTGATAATGCCTTGCCACCTACGATTTTCGATGCAACTTGCGGCAGAGGCATCCCACGCGAAAGTATGTAGCGACCGGCTTTCAGGTTTGACTGCTCGCCAATGGCCATAATATAGAGAACAAAGAACAGCTTACTGCGTATAAGGTCGTTCTGTTTGAGAGTCTCAGCAATATCTTGAAGGCCAGCTCCGCGCGAGACATTTATCGTTTTGAGCGATACGTCATTGCGATCCACCGGCAAAAGAAAAAAGACGATAGCGCCAAGACACACTACTGCTATGCCGATGATGGTGAGCTGGAGACG
>JBBUGO010000031.1:0-20449 GCA_038056025.1 Patescibacteria group bacterium | reverse complement strand
CCCCGTTCCTCCGGCGGTCTCTACTACATAGAAAGGCACGGAGATATAAAATTTCTTAGACATGATGTTGGCAAGAGTGGAGAGTTCGCGTATGAATGTGGTATATTCCGCGACTTGAACCTGGAGAAGCTCGTTGGTGATGGACTGGGTTCTTTCTCCGAGTAATTTGAGGTAGGCCTCAATCTCAAATTTCCGTGAATCGACGACAATCTGCACCGGAAAGTCGACTGAATTAATAAAGCTCTGAAATCCCTGAATGATGGCTGCCTGTTCCTGCTCTGAACGCAACTCAAAATTAATGGCGGATATCTCCAGGACCATACGCAAGGAGCCGTTCTGAAGAACGACGACATCGTCGTGAATGTCGCTGATGGCGACGAGGGGTTTTGTCGAGGGTGTGGCCATTATGGTGCGGGTGTGCGGGGTGACACAGGGAGGTCTTGGGATGCGCCTTGCTGATAGAGATACCTTTTCGGATTGAGCACATAGGCCAGCGCATAGGCGAGATAGTTAATAAGGGGCATGTCTTGTATGCGGACAAATGCCAATGCGAGCGAGACGGCACTGACGGGTACTGCAAAGACAAAAAAAAGAAACCGTGGTCCTATGACCATGAACGCGACAAAGATGAGCGCGGTGCCCCCCGCAACCCAGAGAAACTGCTTGAGCGTAAATGGCCCAATGAGCTTGATTTCCGTCTGAATAAATTGTGGCAGTTGAAATCTCATATCCTAGAAGCTATTCGCCATCACGCAGGTTAATTATATGGTCGGTGCCCTGGTCTTGGCTAGGGACAGATTGGTTGAGTTGGCGGATGCCGCCTGATTCTGGCGTGATCCGTGGGCGGAGCTTCACGTTGAGCACCTCATTGAGAATGCGATCTGCAATGTTAGCCGCAGTTGCTTGGTCGAGTTGGAGATGCTCGGCGATAAGCGGGGCAATATCTCCTGACATCGCAAGACCCGTGATAACCTCTCGGACAACAATAGCCATAAATTCTATTTCGCCATCAGAAAAACCGTTATCTCGGCCGATCCGGTCAATGAGATCTGCGGTTATTGGGGATAAGAGAATGTCTTTCTGCTCGTCGGTGAGTAAATTAAAGCGCTGAAGGAAGGCATTGCGGGATGCCTCATCTTCCTGGCTGATGCCGGCAGAAAATGGACTTGCAATGAGATATTGGGAAAGATTTGTTGGCATGATTTAGGTTGTTGGTTCTTGTGCGGCCGCTACCCTCTCGCGCTCGTGGAGTTCATCGAGTCTCTTTCTGGCATTTTCCTGACGGAGATCTGCTTCTCGCTGTTCTTTGAAATAGGTCACAATAGTTCGCTCAATTCCTTTTGTACGGTCTTGCAGTGTGCGACCCTCAAGACCCTGATTAGAGAGTTTCTCCCGCTCACCCTGCTCATGAGCAATCGCGCTTGCAAGTTGTCTGGCGCGTTCTTGGGAGGTGTTGATTGTCGCCTGGAGAAGCACTTTTTCTAGGGCCTCCCTTTTTTCGTCAGAGGCCTGCTTTTCAACGCCCGCGATTCTCTCCGCGGTGAGCCACTTCATGAGCGCGGGCGAGGGATCAATCTCAACCCGTGTCTTTCCGTCATCGTACGTATACTTCTTTGTGAGCGCAGAAAGTGTCTTTTTTGAAAACGAGACAAATTCTTTTATACCGAGCTGCTTGAAATTGTCCTCAAGAATTTGAGCGGCAGTCCTTTGGAGCTCTTTAATCTTTTCGGGATCCGTTTCGTCGCCTTTTTCAAGCTTTCTCTTATTATTGTCTGCAACGATTCGGGCAACCCACAGTGGGTTCACATTGCCCTTCTTCGCTTTGCGCAAAAACCCATCCGTCCCGTCAGGAGCGAGATTCTCCACCGCTTGTTGAAATTCCTTCTCGTCCTTGAATTTGTTGTTCTCCGCCATGTCGTCAAGCTGTGCCTGTGCCCGTTCAAGAAAACCCCTCTCCGCAACGTTGCGGGGCGTTTTTAGGTCAGCATAGCGCTTGCGAAGTTCAATCACCTCGCCCACTTTGAGTTTTTTATCTTTGAGAAGCAATTCACCCGCTGCAAGTCCGCGGTATCCTTTGTCTGTCTGCATAATTGTTCGCAGCTCTTCAATAGAACGCTGTTCCTCCTCTAGCTTTTTCTTTTCAACGGGAATATTTTTTGCGATAAGTGTCTGTTTTTCAAGAAATGCGCGTTCCGCCAATTTTGTAAACGGGGCCGGTCCGCCAAAAAGTTTTGCCTGTGTGCCAGGGATTCTCCCGTATCCTTCCTTTTCTATTTCTTCCAAGCGTTTTTTCCCAGCCGCCTGAAACGCTCCGATGCCCGTTTGCCGCAGGACGATGTTCTTTGCCCATTGCGCTCCATTGACGGCGCCGACACCCGCGATTAAAGAGCCCTTAATGGCGGCGTTGGTACCCCCGATCAACATGAATGCGACGAGAGCATAGAAGAAAAGCGTTTGTATAGTGATATTAAGACCGGCAACGAGCGGAAGAGCGGTGCTTCCCGCACTGGTAGTGATGATAGAAGAGATGACGGTGTCTTGCTGGGAAAGCACAATCATGCCCAGATAGAGAACTGCCAGGAAAATGGGGAGAAAGAAATTCCAGCCAATAAAATAGTGCCACCAGCTTTGATAGCCCTTCTTAGTGCTTGGGAGGACACTTGCTAAAAGCGCAAGTGGCGACAAAATAGTGAGGAGCCATAGAAATGGCACGCGGATAAATGCAAACACAAGAGCAACGAGGAGAGAAAAGTCGACAATAAAAACCATGATGCCGGCAAAAAATAATTGAGGCGTATTGAGGATATCTCTGTTGGTCAGCTCAAACCATTGTCCCGGCCTAAGAAATTGCCCCATGCGATCTCCAAAGTCCCCTATTGCCGTGATGAAGATAGAATTTAATGACTGCGTGCCGTCAATGATAAGGCCGCAGATGACTAAGCTAAAGTTAATGAGGAGTGCTGCAATAATAAACTGGGCCATTATCCGAC
This sequence comes from Patescibacteria group bacterium, assembly GCA_038056025.1. Lineage (GTDB taxonomy): Bacteria > Patescibacteriota > Minisyncoccia > 2-02-FULL-40-12 > GWA2-44-9 > JBBUGO01. The sequence continues at coordinate 17,459 of JBBUGO010000031.1, read as the reverse complement.
CCGGATCGTATTCCGCCAGCCACGATACTTTGAAAATCATGGAGAAAGCCATGGCGATCATAATGAGGATAAAGAACATGTTGGTGAAGTCCCTGACAATCTTCCACGTTGATTGCACCACGCTCACGTCGGTGGAAGCCGTCATGTTGATGGCAAGGTTGAGTCCTTTTAGGAGAAGCGACAATAGATTGGCGGCTAGCTCAAAGATGACCCAAGAAACTTTATTGACGACAAAGGTGATACTCTCCGCCACGATCGCGTGAGCGTATGAGATCTCAAAAAAGGCCACACCAATGGCACAGAGTAAAATAATTGTAGCAAGTTTTTTTGATTCTATCTGGCGCATATTATTGCACCCCCGGTTCACAAGCGGCTATGGGATTAGCCCACAGACTGCCATCACTTACTAAGAAATCGATAGAGACATCTTCACGTGGGGCGGTAACTTCAAGAACCAGCTCGTCTTCGAGGCCTTGGGCGTGCGCGCGACACAACGTAACGCCCGCCATGGCGAATGCCCCGCAAATCACGTCTCGTGCTGTTTCGGGTGAAGCTCCCGGGCGGAGACGTATTTCACCTCGGCCTCCAATTTCGAATAAGTCGGGGCGTTGTTCTATGGCTCGGTCTTCTGCCGCGCTCACTCCGTTACCGTATTTTTCATAGGCAGGATCGTCCTTGACGCATGTGCAAGCAGGATTGCCGCCCGTACAGGATGTGGGACCCGGACTACCCGTCGGTGTTGGACCCGGCGACCCATCTTCGTCCAGATCCCCGGTCGGGACCTGAGGATCATTGACATACGATGGGTACTCTTCTTCTTTACTGAAATCGATAAACCGGTCACTTAATCTGGTAATCACTCTCACGAGCACTTCGTTTAACTCATCTGCATTGGTAAGCCATGCAAGCTCTTGATTGATCGTTGCTCCTACGCTGGCGGCAACGTAACCGGAAGGCGATTTGATGTCAGCGAAGAATACACACCTCCCACTAGCATTTCTCTGTTTACAGCTCGCCTGGGGTGAGCCTCGGGTAGCCAGGAAACCCTGACCCGTTCGTGCTTCATTTAAATCTGCCGATACCTCAAGTGCGCGTTGCTTATTGACCTCACTGAGTGCTGCGAGCGCTAAACCGTACGGATTATTCTGCGGCTGGAGAAGTCGCTCAAATACAGCCCATCCACCGTTTCCTGTAAAATCTTTTTGATATTTTGCTATGTCAAAATTTTGAGGCAACGTACACTTAGCACGCAGAGTAAATGGATCGAAGTCGCCTACCCGGATATTTTGATTCTTAAGAGAAAGCTTATCCTTGGGTTGGACATGAAAGGTATTTTTAAGATCTTTTGAGAGATAGTCGCACAGCTTGGTATTAGATAGAATAGCCCGAAAGACCGCCTCCCCGCGATATTCCGCATTCGTTTGGAAGTTTCTCCAGTTTCTTACATATGCAGGTCCCCCCTCTCGTCCGCCCCTTCGAGCGGCGAAGAGTATTCTAGTAACTTCATTGTCAAAAAATGTTCGCGCCGCACAGCGGGCGACCAGATCCCAAATTTCCTCCTTTTCACGCAGTGTAGTCGTGTCGTTGAGTATATCTTGGAGTTCATCTATCGCTGCTGCGTCTTCCACGGGAACTTTCGTTCCAATGAGAGAATTAATTGCCCTATCAATTTTGCGTTTTGCAAGTTTTCTGAGCTTCTTTTTTATAAAGTTCTGGATCTTACTAGCGATCCAGCTAGCTCCCACACACTGGGCGGCATCCGTAATCTTCTGTGGAACGCCTGGAATAGTTGCCGCGGATGTCGGTGCGGGAATTAAAAAACCAGTGACGATGGCAATTAAACAAGAGGTTGCAATAAATCTTCTCATCGATAGTCGTCTAAAATTTTCTCGCTATACTCATTCAAAATATCTGGGATAGTTTCGAGAAGAATTCCGAAGACGCCATTCGCCGCCAGTATTCTTGCTATCGGGTCATCGGTTTTTGTTGCGACTTCTACGGCTGCGTAATTACGCTGAAGGTCGCGTAACGTAGAGACGAGTCGCTGGTGAAAATCGCTCCAGATTTTAGGGACGGAAAGGGATTCGAGTTCTTTGGCTAGTGCGGCTATCTTTTGAGCGCTGCCCTCGAATGAATACAAATCAGAAGAAGTATTCTGGGGATCTAAATCGAGGTCGATGCTATCGGGAAGAGTTGCTAATAATTGTGCGCTTGCTAGTGCGTATCGTCTCTTATTCTCTGCCGTGTCTGGGACAATAATGATTGATGCCTGCTCGAGAGTAAGGGAGCGATGATCCAGAATGTCTTCAACGATTGAATTAACCGATTTTTCAAATGAGGGATTATCGGGTTTTAACGAGCCTTCTGTTAGGCCAGCTATAACAAGACTAGCGAATCTTTCAGAGATGTTCTCGTCACTATGACCCAGGATCTTATCGTCCGGTCCTGGCAAGAGCGGATCATGGCCCGAGGCGACTTCCTCCCCGTCTTTGTAGCCATCACCGTCGCTATCGGGATCTTGAAAATCCGTATTCCAGTAGGATTCGTCATAGTCGGCAAGGCCGTCGCGGTCGGTGTCGTCATCGGGATATTCCAGCGCAACGTTTTGGCCCACCACGGCTTCCAGTGTTCCGGGAAAGCGCACTAGACCAAGCAACTGCCACGCCGCTACAACTGCCGACAACACTAAAAACCCCACCAGGAGTTGTACCTTTCTCGACATTGATGTGAATTGTTCAGTCACTATGGTGATTCCCCTCTTATTATATACCAGCGAGTAGTCTCGTACGAATCATTTGTACACAGGAGTACGCGGTACTATAATTACTCCATGATGAACCCCAAATGGACGCTTCTCAGGAGTGCTTTAATTATTGTTGTGTGTCTGTTCTCGTTCATTTTTTTAACACCGGGAACAGCAGAAGCCCTGGGCCTTTTTACGCCATTCGGAGGTCGTGTTATTGCCACGCTTCCCTGTACGTGCGGAGCAAGTACCTTAATCACTGTCGGATTACCCCGCCCAGGCACCTTTTTAATCACGCCTGCCTCGCGTGTGTATAAGAACTATCGGCCCATCCCCGGGCGTTGGGTTCTTGGCATCGCTGGAGGGTTTGCCCCCTGTATGATGGCAGTCTTTATCCCTATTCCGCCGTTTGTGACATGTGCTCCTACCGGCGGAGGCGGACTCGTGATCCGCATGGGAACCAGCTAGAAGTTGCTCTCGAGGATTCGCGCAAGTACCACCCACTGTTCCAGGGTGAGATGTTGAGGACGTGCCGAGGGATCTATTTCTGCTTGGATAAAGATAGATTCCGAGACAAGGCCGTGTAATGTGTTGGAAAGCTTTTTCCTTTTGCCGGCAAATGCGGCGCGAGTAAGCGAAAAGAAAATCTGTTCCTGCTCCAGTGAAAGCAGTGGCTGGTTGTGCGGCACGAGTTTCAGAACCGCAGAATCTACGGTGGGCACGGGGCGAAAACTTCCCGCTGATACATGCGCGATCATCTTCGGCGTAGCATGCAATTGTACCGACAGCCCTAGAAGATTCGCTTCGGGTGGGTTTGCTACGATCCGTTGAGCGACTTCCTTTTGGACCATAACTATTATGCGCTCCGGTGTCGGCCATAATTCGAAGATTGTTTTAAAAAAGTGAGACGTGATGTAGTACGGCAAGTTGGCGATGAGTTTAAAGCCCGAAGCGCGAAGCCCGAGATTACTGGGGTTAAGTTCCAGTACATCCCCTTCCATAATCTCAACACCAGACCCGTCGCCGAACCTTTCTCGCAGCGGCTCGATGAGGCGATGATCTTTTTCGATGAGAATGAGACGCTGGATGTTATGAATAAGGTGCTTGGTAAGGTTGCCAGTTCCGGGACCTACTTCGACGACGGTATCGTCTGACTGGAGTTCGGCTGCGGTGACAATCTTTTCAATAACGCCTTCGTTGATGAGAAAATGTTGCCCCAGCGATTTTTTAGGATGGATAATCATCTTCTACGAATTACGAATCTTTACGAATATACGAATCCAGATTCAGAATACGCTTAAATTTGATGCCATCCTCCGTGAAATTTGCAAGAATACCGAGCTCCATTCCCGTAGATCGAAGATAGGCATATACCTGGGCAATATTGCTTTTTAAGAATCTATTACCACGCTTTATTTCTAATGCAATCTTCTCTTCGACAACAAAATCTATAAAGTACCTTCCGATAGATGACGACTGATATGAAAGAGGAACGTGAACTTGCTCCTTGAAATTTACACCCTTCTTTTTAAAAGCTGCCGCAATTGCTCTGCAGTAGTATTTCTCTTGATACCCATATCCAAGCTCATTGTAAACATCAAAAAGAGCCCCAATGATCGTGTAGCTCAACTCTGGATGCACTAGATCTCTTTCCGTCTTCATTCGTATATTAGTAAGGATTAGTAATTAGTAGTTACGCGTAATCGATAATCTCCGACTCCCCGCCGAATTCAGAAAGTTGTATATCAATTAAGTTTTGCGGCAATTCCCCTACAAAGCGAGATGGCATGGTTGCGCTAGCACTGCCAAAAATGCGACGGAACTTGGCAAAGGAAATATACAGACGCTCTTTTGCGCGTGTGATTGCCACATAGCAAAGACGGCGTTCCTCTTCGAGTTCGTGGGGCGACAGTACCGATCGACTGTGCGGAAAAAGACCCTCCTCCATGCCAACGATGAATACGATCGGGAACTCTAGGCCCTTGGAAGCGTGCATCGTCATGAGAGTCACCTTCTTATCCCCCGTTTTCACGCGGTCCATGTCCTGGAGTAGAGCGATCTCCTCCAAAAGCGCAGCGGTACCCGCGGGACCCAGATGATCAAAGCGCTTTGCGACAGTCAAAAGCTCCTGTACGTTCTCGATGCGCGTTTCTGCTTGTTCTCGCTCCGCGCCTGCTTGGCGTTCCAAGTACGCCTCGTACGAGATCTCTTTCATGATGGTACGAAACAATGTACTGGGTGATTTTGTTTTCAGTAGTTCTTGGAAGCGGGAGACCAGCGATGTAAATTCTTTCAACGCTGATGCTTGACGTCCCTGTGCCTTGGCGGCGTGCTCGGCCAACGATATGCTCAAATCAGTCCCCGCCCGTCCTAAAATCTTATCCGACGTGCTCGCCCCCAACCCTCGCGGCGGTGTGTTAATGATGCGCTCGAACGCAACGACATCTTTTGGGTTGACCAGAAAGCGTGCATACGCAAGGATGTCTTTAATTTCTTTTCGATCGTAGAATTTAATGCCCCCGATAATCTGGTATGGGAATCCACTGGCAATGAGCGACTCTTCAATGGCGCGAGATTGTGCATGCGTGCGGTATAAAATAGCGATATCGTGGAGCTGGTAACGCTGTCGCAGAAGCGATTCCAGCATATTGGCAATCCATAGCCCCTCGTCGCGTTCATTGACGGTCTCTTTCAGTACGACCTTGTCGCCAGTATCATTGGCGGTCCACAGTTCTTTGGGAATTTGATTCTTGTTGTTGGCGATGACTGCTTGTGCAGCGGCGATAATGTTTTTCGTAGAACGGTAGTTCTGTTCCAGGAGAACGATCCTGCTTTCAGGATAGTCGTGCCGGAAGTTGAGAATGTTGCGGATATCCGCCTCTCGAAACATATAGATTGATTGTGCGTCATCGCCAATACAAAAAAGATTTTGATGCTCGCGAGCCAGGGTAGTTACCAATTGGTATTGATTATGGCTTGTGTCCTGGTATTCATCAACGAGAATGTACTGAAAGCGCTGTTGGTATTTTTTGAGCACCTCGGGATGCTCCCGAAATAGCTTAACGGTGAGCCCGATGAGGTCATCGAAATCAACCGCATTCATAGCTTGGAGCATCTTTTGATACGCCGCATACACGCGACCAACGAGTTTTGGATAAAAATCAGTCGGATGATACTGCTCGGGCCACGTCAGTTCTGTTTTCAGCTTTGAAATTTTTGATAGAATGCCGCGTGTATCAAAGCGCTTGGTGTCGATCTCCATTTCTGCAGAGATTTTTTTCACCAGTGCCTGCTGGTCGTCGGCGTCAAGAATGGTAAATCCCCTACTGTACCCCAGCCGCTCAATTTCTTGGCGTAGAATTTTCAAACAAATCGAGTGGAACGTGCCCACCAGAGGAGTGCGGGCTGCCTTGTCTTTCCCCCTTGTGCCTAGGAGTTTGGCAACGCGCTCCTTAATTTCCCCCGCCGCTTTATTGGTAAAAGTGACCGCAAGAATATTTTCCGCAGGTACGCCTTGGGATATGAGGTATGCCACGCGGTGAGTCAGGCAACGCGTCTTACCCGATCCAGGCCCAGAGATAACCAAAACAGGCCCTTCAATGGCCTTGACTGCTTCAACTTGCTTTTCGTTTAATCCTACAAAGATTTTATCCATAATATTCATTGTGGTAGTACTACTGGTAAACTTTTGAAATACGATTCTGTGAAAAGAGGATGTATGTGGCTGTAGAATTGGATGACTAAATTTGTCTTGCGCCTAATTCTTTCGTAGCTATCCACTGCTCTCCAAAATTCAGGGATGTTGGCCCAAATGTGAGAAGCGATCGCATTATAATCTTCCTCGACATTCGATGTCGCATACTGATGGAGAAATCCTAGTCGTAGATATTCCTGGTCCAACACATTTGCCGATGTGCCCTCTTTCAACGCTTCAGCCCCGCTCGACCTGTACTGAAAATCTGGAGGGTTGACCGCAAGCCATGCTGCTTCGTCGAAGTACTGTGGGTAGTTGTATCTTAGGATGCTAGAAAGCTCGGAATGGAATGCCCACTCTAGGCCAGCATCGTGGTAACCCCTAGCTATCCCATCATTGACTATATAGATTCTTCCTCCCAGCTCAGCAGTCGCGGTTCCACCGTAATATGTTCCAAAGAAGCTTAGCTGCTTCACGAGGTAGATTTTTCTAAGATTGGCTGGAAAAATATCTGCCGGGTATTTATTAAGGCTTTGGGTAACGATCGAAAGCGACCTTGCTATCTCATCTACACTAATTGCTGTTGCACTACCGCTTACGGGCGGCTGGATCCATGATTCGGGGAACATGTCAGTTTCTGGAATGAATATAAGTTCTACTCCTGTGCGGGCGTCTCTATAACGTTCGAGGGTCGGAGTTGCAGTGGGGACACCAAAAAAAGTCGAGATTGTTTGTGTTGTAATACCGCTTCGTTTTAAGAAGAAATATCCCGCAACCGTTGTACTAACTAGCAAAAGTATTGCCAGGATCGCGGTAGCCCTCCTTTGAACAATAGGTGTTCCCGAGTTATGTTCACTGAACATAAAAGTATCTTAATGATGGACCCGGGGAGAATCCCTGCCTGCCGTTAGGCAGGGAACCCCGCCCTTAAACTCATTCGTTGCTACCTATACCTGTGGACCGTACCGGATTCGAACCGGTGACCTCGTCAATGCGAATGACGCGCTCTACCAGCTGAGCTAACGGCCCGCAAGGACCCTAATTTAGCAGAAAATGGGCTATAATTCCAGCGGTAAGAAATATCAAAGATGCCCGTCTTTAACCTGTAGTCAGCACGCGTAGAGTGTGATATACTAATTCAATAACCGCCTACCCCATACGTTGTTGCCTCGCAGGCACACCGCATGGAGTAGGTACCTACGAATGAAGAAGACATCGTTAGTTGGCGCGGTGTTAGTAGCAGTTTTAGTGCTTACCGCGGCACCGACACGTGCCGAAGAGGACGGAGCGTCTCCAAAAGTATCGCCATCGCGGCGAGCCGAAGCGCTTGAGAAGAGAGACGAGAAAGCAAAAGAGCGAGTCGAGAAAGCAAGAACTAGAAATCAGGAGCGCATCAGAAAATTTTGGGAACAGATGAAAAGGCGTTTGAGCGTGCTCATCCGGAATGAGAAAAATCTGGCAGACCGCGTCCAAAAGCGTCTGGATGCCCAAAGCGAAAATACTAATGCCGCTGAACTCAAGACGAAGCTCGACAATGCAAAAAAACTAATTATCGCTGCCGAAACCGCACTTTCCGATGCGGATATACAAATCAGCAGGATAGCTTCTTCAAGCAGCGAGCCCAAAGACGCCTTCAAGAAAGTACAGGAACTGAATAAGGGTGTTATGAGCAAGATCAGAGCCGCTCATAAGGCGTTAGTGGAGATTATCTCTATGACGAAACGGGGATTGTTTAAACCATCCCCTACACCAAAGCCGTCAGTTTCTCCCACAGCGACTCCCACTCCAAGCCCGACACCAACCTCATAATTTTAGAGGAGTATGCGACAATAAAACGCCTTCGGGCGTTTTATTGTCTGTAAAGGATGGAGATGGTAGGATATCAGGCATTATTTCGTAAGAAAGTTGTTAGACGGCACGTCACTACCTATGGATCCCAACAACACCGAAAAGATATTTCTCGAGGGCTACGATGCATTGGCGGACGCACTGTTTCGACACTGCTATTTCCGGATGTCTGATCGCGAACGGGCCAAGGATATCGTGCAAGATGCCTTTGTAAAGACATGGCGATATCTTGCCGCCGGCAAAGGCATCCATAACTTAAAGGCGTTCCTCTATCGGGTCGTAGATAATGAGATTATTGATTATTCTCGCAAGCGGAAAGAACAATCCCTCGACGCGCTGATGGAGGAAGGATTCGATGTCGGGTCGCTTGATACCGAAATGCGCATTGAGCGTCTTGATGCCAAGCGGGCACTTGCGTACCTTGATTACCTCGATGAGCGTTCTCGCCAGGTGGTGGTCATGCGCTTTATTGACGATCTTGGGCCAAAGCAGATTGCGGAGGTAACGGGAGAACGCGAGAACATCATTTCAGTTCGCATTCATCGTGCGCTCGCAAAACTTAGAAAGATTATTACCGATCATGAAGCACATCACTGAACAGCTTCATATACTTGGACAAACTATTTGTCTTACCGATAGGGAAAAATCGGCAATGAGGCATTTTCTGAAAGCGGTGGTGCTGCAGTATCCCGTTGCGCATGCCACGCCAGCACATCATGGGTGGGTGTCGCGTGCGTTCGTGGTGGCGTTGAGTGTGGTACTTATCGTGGGAGGAATCTCATACACCGCAGAGCGATCCATGCCTGGTCAGGCGCTCTATACGATAAAAACAAGCATCAACGAAAAAGTCCGGGACTATGTGCCGGTGTCCTTGGAAGCGGAAATGAATTGGGAGCTCACCAAACAGGAGCGGCGCCTCGCTGAACTTGAAGTTCTTGCGGCTGAATACGGGTTCTAGTAGTGGATGGTAACGACAGTTCCCACATCGGCAAATGCATAGAGCTTCTCCATGTTTTCATACGAGACATTAACGCACCCGCGGCTCATGCGGGTGCCAAAGCTATTATGCCAGTAGGCGCCGTGAATGTAGTACTGCGGAAGAAACTTTAAGTTCCATTTGGTATTTCTGTAGTCATACCATTTGCCGAGACCGTTATAGCCGGCATAGCGGACGGTGGGAACCTTTGCCATAACTCGGAATGTGCCTGTGGGAGTAGGTGTTCTGGAAAGCCCTGACGAAATGAGAAAACCCCCCTGCTCGCCGAACTCTCCATAGTAATAGCGTAACCGCTGTTCGGTCAGGTTGATGTCAATGCGTTTTTGAAGGCGGGCATTGCCGGGCACAAGAGGGTTAAATCCGTGGCTGACCTCATCGCCGTCAGAAAATCCGTCACCGTCGGTATCGGCCTTATTGGCACTGGTCCCATAGCGGGATTCGTCCGAATTAGAGAGCCCATCACGGTCGATATCCCCCGTGTACTCAAGGATGTCCGAGTTGGCAAGTGCACTGGGCGAGCAAAGGAGCGAAAGAAAAACTACAAAAGAGACGATCCATCTCATGGTGCCATAGTAGCATATCCTGTTGTTTTCTTGGCACGTTCGCGCTGCTGCGCTCAGTACTTCCTCGCCTTCGCTCATCAGTTTACACTGAGCGAGCGTAGCGAGTCGAATGTGTCGGGCTGCTGGGAGTCGAACCCAGTCTACACGCACCCGAAGCGTGCGTACCACCGTCATACGCCAGCCCGAAACTAAACGTGATATTTTCTCATGCGTTCCTCCTCGGCTTTTTGCTGTGCTTCATTAATCTTCTCAAGCGCGCGCCGTAGCTGTTCCGGCGATTGTTCTGCAAGCTCGCGCGCGCGCTGTTCAAGATATTCCCGAGTGTTTTTTTCGGGATCGTCCAATACTTCTGCCAAAAGAGAGTTCAATACTAGCCCGATTTTCGGTCCCGGCGCAACACCCAGGATGGCCATGAGATCATTGCCGTTGATCTTGAGCATCTTTACCGAGATGGGATCGTGAGAAACTTTATCGATAATGTACTTCAAATGGCGTAACTTGTACGGAATAGCTTTGGGCGTACCAGAGCCGATACGGTCTGCTTCGCGGATTTTCAGCAAGTCCTCTACGTTCTCATGGCCAACGTTCATCATCAAGCGCCGCACCGAGGACTCGGTGACCTCGCCGACGTTGTAGTAAAACAAATGCCAGCGCACTAATTTGATGGCTTTATCCGATAGCTCCTTGGAGAATTTCAGTCGGTCCATGATTTGTGCGGTTATTCGCGCACCGATGACCTCATGGCCATAGAAGGTGCACGCACGCCCCACCCCTCGCTTGGATTGTGGCTTGCCCACGTCATGCAGGAGCGCACCAAGGCGCACCGCAAGCGAGTACTCTTTTTCAACCGTGTACTTGAGCGCGCGCAGGTTGTGTTCCCATACGGTGTAGATATGGTGAAGATTCTGTTCAACACCGATACCTTCGAGAAGTTCGGGGACGATATGCTCGAGAAGTTTGGTGTCGTGGAGCATGAGCATACCCTCGTAGGCACGAGGGGACTCAATGATTTTTACGAACTCATCGCGCACGCGCTCTTTAGAAATGGCGTGTAGCCATCCGTGGTTTTTTTCGATGGCATGGCGGGTGGTCTCGCCAAGCGTGAAATCAAGTACGGTGGCAAACCGCACCGCGCGCAGGATACGGAGCGCATCTTCGCCGAAGCGTTCTTCCGGGTTACCGACCGTGCGGACTATTCTCTGCCGGATATCGATTTGCCCGCCATAAGGATCATGCACGATTCCCTGGCGGTCCATGGAGATGGCATTGATGGTAAAATCGCGCCGCGAGAGATCTTCTTCGAGCGTTTTTGCAAAGCGAATTTCATCCGGGTGCCGCTTGTCGGTGTAGATCCCCTCAATCCGATAAGGGGTGATCTCTACGTGTGCAACGGTCACGTCTTCGCTTTTGGTTTTGATGGTGACGGTACCAAACGTATTTTCATAGAAACTCTCCGGGAAAAGTTTCTGGATTTTTTCCGGCGTTGCGCTCGTGGTGATATCCCAGTCCTTGGGCGCGTGGCCCATGAGCATATCGCGTACACATCCGCCCACGACGAACGCCTCAAAACCAGCGCTAGTGAGCGCTGTGAGAATAGAGAGGACTTCGTGAGGAATTTTTGTCATTCCTTAGGGGTGCTCTCGAGAGGAATCGAACCTCTATCACAAGCTCCGCAAGCTTGCGTCCTATCCGTTGAACGACGAGAGCAGTTCGGTTGTCTCACTGCAAGCGTTATGGGTATTGATTAACGTTCTATGTTAGTACCTTTTCGACCAAAAATCAATGAGCGAAATGGGATGTTCTTGCTCGGGGATATGAGTGATGAGTATCTGTCGGACTGCGAGTGGATCTTGATTGGCGAGCAGAACGCGCACGCGGGGACGATACCAATGCGTGAACTCAAGACTAAGTTCCTTAGTGCCACCCGCGCGATAATCAATCCAGAATGAGCGCAGGTCTTCCCATGCCACCAGGGCATCGTTCATTTGGATTCCCTGTGCGTCAATATGAATGTGGTGTGTTGTAGGTGTCCTACCAAATAGGAACAAACCCAATCCGCCTGCGAGAAATACCAAACCTCCCAAATATTCCCCCTGCCATGCCAGAAGCGCGGCGGCTCCAAATGCGATAATGCCCACACTCCCCAGGACGGCGCTCCGGGGACGCCCATGATAGGAAGTAGGCGCATGCCACGATACCGTCTGTGCGATCGGGGGCACCGCAGGCGTATGGTTGCTGGGATCAGTCACCATAGGCGTACGCGCCGGCCGTGTTTTTTCGGGCAGTTTTACTAAATTGACCCGCGACTCGCTTGGCAGTTTTTTATTGCGAAGATTGACGGTGTCGCTCATAGCAAAAATGTTATTGGCGGTGAGGGTGAGATTCGAACTCACGATCCCGTTTTGCGGGATGACGGTTTTCAAGACCGTTGCCTTAAACCACTCGGCCACCTCACCACTCTGCGGTGGGTGTAGGACTCGAACCTACACGCCCCTTGCGGGACTCCGCTTTTCGAGAGCGGCGCCTTACCATTCGGCACAACCCACCCTTGGAACCCTTCAGATTATACCAGATTTCTTCAATTTTGTCATGCCCACGGCAGATCTCCCGTAAGGAGACAATCACCTGAACGAAGAGTTCTCGGTTAGGGATCGCTAGGGTCTAGAAGTATTTTATATGAGGAGTTCTCTTGACGATCTCAAGGACTTCTTCGGGCGTATCGACGATAGCAAAGATTTTCAGATCCTCCGCTTTGATCACGCCGTATTTTCCCAAAAGGTCCTGCTCCATCCATTGAAGGAACGGCCCCCAAAATTCTTTGCCGACGAGGATGACGGGAATATCACGGGAGATTTTTTTGGTCTCAATGAGCGTGGTAAGCTCCCACACTTCATCCATGGTGCCGAATCCCCCGGGAAAATAGATATAGGCCTGTGCCGAGTAGGAAAGCATCACCTTGCGGGTGAAAAAATAATGGAATGCGATACTGCGACTGACGTAGGGATTGGAACGCTCTTCGCGAGGAAGCTGAATGTTGAATCCAATGGACTCCCCTCCGCCCTCGGAGGCGCCTCGGTTGGCCGCTTCCATGATGCCAGGACCGCCGCCGGTAACAACGCCATAGCCATGTTCGGCTAGTAGACGTCCCAAGGCGCGCGCTTCTTCGTACCACTTCGTGCCTTCACCAAGACGACTGGATCCGAAGATACTCACCGTCTTTTTATTATTCAGGTCTGCGAGAAACTGAAATCCCTCGACAAACTCGGACATGATCCGGAAGATGCGCCATTGATAGGTCGAACGAAAATCCTCTGGCCGCTCTTGATACGGGAGGTCAGCGGCAGGAACGTTGATCGTGCGTTTGGTCATCATATGGCCAAAGTATATCAGAGAGAAACCCTTTTGTGGACCGTACCGGACTTGAACCGGTGACCTTTCGCATGCCATGCGAATGCTCTACCAGCTGAGCTAACGGCCCGAAACGATTGAAAAAATACCACAAAAATTGCATAATGACAACGCTTTTCTTGTCCCCGTCGTTCAATGGACAGGACAAGGGTTTCCTAAACCCTCAATCCAGGTTCGACTCCTGGCGGGGATACTACGAAGGCGAAATCCCTCATTGATTTCCCCATTTTAGTGCGCTACAGTGATGACGCAAGAATCTTGACGTAGATAGTATTTAGTGCTATTATAGGCGCATGAAGGTATTTCCTCGTATGGAGAAAACAAATGGACAAAAGAGATTGTTTTTCCTTGTTATTATTGCGGTTGCTCTTGTTATGGGCGGCGTTTTTTTAGCATCAGATGAGGTGTCAGGATCTGACTGCAGTAACCCTGCTGCGAATGTCACGGCACAGATTTTGGATGACGGGAGAACAAGCGGTACGGTAATCGCGCGAGCGGATAATCATTCCGAGTGTTCTTATAAAGTTGGATTTGCGTCGTACCGAGTCAATGCCAACGGCCAGTTGGAGCGCCAAACACTCCATGATGCTCGCACGTTTAATCTGGGGCCACACCAGTCCATCGGCCCCGGTCAAATGCAGATTTCGGTGCCGTTGACATGTAAATATCAACTCGATGTCTTTGAGGGCGATCCGCTGGTTCCCCCGCTGTACAATGGCCGCAACCTCTTAGCGTATAATGACGTATTTAATAATCCCATCTACTGCGACCAGGTGACATCAACACCTACGCCTACTCCTATGCCGAGCACGACGCCAGCTCCGGCGACCCTAGCGGGACGGTGTGTCGGCGGAACCAATCCCCGCATTGTGTTGTCGTGGAATCTTGTAGCTAATCGCACGGTCAATTCACTCATAAAAAATATCGATAGAGCGGATGGATTTTTCATTCAGCCAGGACCGGGATTTAACGACAATTCTTATACTGATTTTAATGTAGGTTCAAATCACACGTATGCGTATCGGGTAAAAAATCATCCCTCGATAGCTTCCAACATGGTTACTATCAGTACGACACCCGCAAACTGTGGTGCTACCACAACACCGACTCCCACCCCAACACCAACACCCACCCCGACACCAACGCCTGCGCTGCTTACCTGCAACCCAAATCCCATCACCGTTACGAGCGGACAAACAATTAGCTTCTCGGCAATCGGTGGTTCTACCGGTATTTACCTTTGGACAGCTCCCGCGGGCGACCCTCCGCTTGGATATACGCAGAACTTTACAACCCGCTTTTATACCAATGCCGTTGAAGAGACCAGAACGGTGACCGTGGAAAGCGGCAGTCAGCAGGCAACATGTTCGGCGCGTATTCTAGGTATCACATCTACTCCTACCCCCACTCCAACACCGTACTATCAGCGTCTCAATATTGATAAATTGGCACGCAATATTTCCTCGTGGAGCGGTGAAAGTAATTCGGTCAACGCAAGCTCTGGCGAGACAGTGGAGTTTACTATCCGCGTAGGGAGTGATTCCAACACGACTGCGTACAATGTCCGAGTAGCGGATACGCTTCCCTACGGGCTACGCTATGTCAATGGCAGTACCACGGTCGACGGCGGCTCGTGGGGCGACGGCATTGTCAGTGGGGGTGTGTATCTCGGTACCATGAATCCCTACCGCACGGTGATCGTTCGATTTAGAGCGACCGTTGAAGACAATGCCTCCTTCGGCTACGGCACTAATACGCTGACAAACACCGCGCGTGTCTCTGCTGATAATATGTCATCCCAAGAGGACACTGCCTTCGTTGTCGTATCACGATCCCAAATTGTGCTCACCTATAATTATGCATTGAGTATCAATAAACTTGGCCGCAACAACACTCGCGGCCCCGCGTACGAACAATCGTCGGTAGCGGCACAGGCCAATGACACCATCGAATTCGTTATTCGGGTTCGTTCGTTGAGTAACACTACACTCTATAACGTGGTGATAACCGATGCGTTGCCATCCGGCATGACGTATATTGCCAACACCACGGGCATGAATGGTATCCTGACGACTGATCTTATCAGTTCAAGCGGCGTTGTTGTTGGCTCCCTTGCCCCCAATCAGGAAGCAGTAGTTCGCTTCAGTGCGCGCGTGAACAGCGGCACCCTCCCCTATGGCGGCACCCTGACCAATATTGCCTACGTACGAGCCGATAATGTGCCGACGATCTCTTCCAGCTTACCCATAACATTTGGCACAACCTACACGCCAATTTATAAGGTTTCTACCGGTGCCTCGGATACCGTTGCGCTTGCGCTCTTGGTAAGTGTACTGGCGACCTATAGCTATGCGCAATATGCGGGAACACGCGTGTTCCGAAAGCGTGCCATTGGAGCATTAGCACAGTACGATCGGACCAATCCCGACACCCTCAACTTCGCACGCTTTCTTCGATAATTGTGCCGTTGCCTAACTAAAACCCGCCCTTGAGTTCAAGGGCGGGTTTTAGTTACAATGCGCCTATGGCTATGCGGATGCACAATCATATGCGCAGTATGTGGACTCGTTTCGCAGCAATTTTCTTCGGCGCTTTTATCGTGGCATTTGCCGTGTTAAACGTCCGATTTGTGGTCGCCAACGTGCGGTACGCATTGGCCCCCGGCACTATTAGGACCGGCGATTCGCTCTCGCAGGCGGTGCGACTTCTGCCGCTTGCTGAAAATATTACCGACAGACCTCTCCCCTCGCGTGCACGCCTGGTGATCGATAGCATCGGGGTGAACGCGCCGATTGTGTTTGATCTACCGGCCGATAATAAAAAGATTTATGATGGTCTTGAGCGCGGTGTCGTTCACTATTCCACCAGCGTTAAACCAGGACAGAATGGCGTAGCGCTCGTATTGGGGCATAGTTCTGCATACCCATGGTATCGGGGCAGCTATGGTTCGGTGTTTGCGTTGCTGAACAAACTCAAGCCGGGCGAAAAATTTTATATCCAGTACGAAGGGGGGCCCGTGTTCGTCTTTACGGTAAAGCGTTCCCTCATATTTAATCCGTTCGCGAGTGATGCGCGTCTGGCGGAACTTGAGCAGAATCCTAACCCGAGCATCATCTTGGTCAGTTGCTGGCCAGTGGGCACCAACTACCGCCGCATCGCAGTGCAGGCAGAATTCGTTCCCGCGCCCGGTACTCGCTAGTTGTGCACATTTTTCCTTGTTCCCCGCTATCTCCTGACGTACAATAGTTGGTAATCCGCTCCTGTCCCGAGCTCATCAAAGGATAAGGCGGAGGCCCATGGCTATTGAACCAGACAACTTCTCTGAACTAGAGGCAAAACTTGTGCGCGCGGTGGTTCATGTCGGCCGGACCGTACGCTCTCATAGGAAGGTGTTTATCGGCCTGACGCTGCTACTGGCGCTTGCCGGTCTGGCACTCATCTACCGTCCTGTTTCTCTCCAGCTGGAGAGAATTTTTGGCCTTCCGGTCTCCTGTATTGATGATAGCGAGTGTACCGATCCAGACGGCGGTGGCTGTGTTATCGCGTTCTGCGGGCAAGATGGCGACGGGAATTTTACCTGTGTTGAGGACTCCAGCGCGTGTCCAACTGGTTGCGTGAATCCAGATCCCCTGACCTGTGAGGACAACGACTGCGACGATGACGGTGTGCCGGGACCTCCGTTTGGTGACGACTGTAACGATGCTCTGTGCGATATCGGTGGAGGATGTCCGGCGCCAGAATGTTCCAGTAATAATGACTGTGTTGACAATAATCCATGTACCTACGGAGTGTGTACGAACGGTTCATGTTCACAACAGAATATTCCCTACTGCAATATCCCCCCGTCGTCTACCCCGGACGCGTGCAAGGTCCCTCTGGATCAACAGACATGCGGAGATAATAACTGTGATGATGATGATTGGGAGGGGCCGCCGTTCGGACCAGACTGCGATGATGCCGACCGATGTGAAAACTCCGGTACCTGCTGGAATCTGATTTGCGGCCCGCAGTTTTCTTGCGGATCTGGACTGAAAAACTCAACTTTTTGTCCCAACGAATGTCCGGATACCACCCCTACCCCCACTCCTACTACAATAGCCTCTACTCCTACCGCTACTCCCAAACCTCAAGTAGGCTGTAATACACCTTGTGTTTCTGCTGGAGATTGTAAAGATAGTAGGCATATCTGTTACGCTAACAGCAGTA
>JBBUGO010000030.1:0-6143 GCA_038056025.1 Patescibacteria group bacterium | reverse complement strand
GTTAGTGCTCATGCCGCAACAACGGGTGGTACGATAAGTACTAACCTTAACAGCTCGACACCAACTCCAACACCCTCACCATCTCCGAGCCCAAGTCCTACACCAACTCCCACTCCTAGTCCATCTCCTTCAACTAGCCCAAGCACATCCCCGACTGGTGGCGGTGGGGGCGGGGGCGGCGGTGGTGGTGGAGGCGGAGCGGGACTTCCCGCTACGGGATCGGGAACGGGCAGCACGACCAAAGGCCCCGACATTAACATTAGCGGAACGGTTGATATATTGGACTTCAACCTGCTCTTGGTAAATTGGGGAGGCAGTCCGACGAATGACCGCGCCGATATTAACAGCGATGGCGTGGTGGACATTCTTGATTTCAACCTGCTCATTGTCGGTTGGACCGGATAATACAATGCTATGAAAAAACTACTTATTGCACTTGTGATGGTGGGAGTGGTGGGACTGGCGGGGAATGCGTATGCCGCAACAGCAACGATTAACCTTGCGCCCGCATCGCGGACAGTAACGACAGGGCAGACATTTACCGTGACGGTGAGCGTTGCGCCATCGGGCGGATCGGCCACCACGGTAAAAACAAAGCTCACGTTCTCTCCCGCGATCTTGCAGGTGACGGGCTTTACATTCGCACAAAACTGGCTTCCTCTGACTCAATCGGGCTATGACGTTACCGATAACGCGGGAGGATCGCTCGTAAAGACCGCTGGATTTCCCGGCGGTGTAAATACAACCAAGACCTTCGGCACGGTGACGTTTCGCGCCAAAGCCGCGGGAACAGCGACGATAAAAGTTGATAGTAGTTCAATGGCGCTGGATTCGGTGAATAACAATATTTTTACCGGTGGCAATCAGGTAACGGTCACGGTTCGTGCACCCGCACCGGCATCAGCAACGCCCACAGCAGGCGCTACGGGGACAGGCACGGGAACATCGCCCAGCGGTACACCGAATGCGGTGGCAAGTCCTGAAGCATCTCCCGAAGCACAAGCCGCGGCAATTTTCTTGGGCCTTTCATCCCGCTCATGGTGGATTATCGGCATTATTGTACTGGCCGCACTCATTCTCTGGGGACTCTCGCGCCGCAGACGCGCCTAGGCCTGATTTATCCACATTGCCTTGCCTTTTCGTCTTAAGAAGAGTAGTATGGGTCTATACACGCCCCAGCCAGCCGCAAGGCCCGCTGGGGTTTTAGGTTGTGATTTGACTGAACGTATGAACGCTTTACTATTACAGAATGGCCAAAGTGAGTAATTATATTTTTGTAGACGAGTCCGGAGATCCAGGGAAACCGCTTGAAGTAGATAGCGTCGGAAATAAAATCCCTACTGGTTCTAGCTTGTTTTACATCATTTCCGCTGTTTGTCTTGATGAAAAAAAGATCTTTTCACTCGAACATAGGATTATGGAGGAAAAAACGAGATTTGGATATATGAAAGAAATAAAGAGCGACGATGTTTCTTTGAGTTTATACAAAGCTCTCCTCGGTATTCTTAATGAACTTAATATTAAAACTTACTATCGTCTCATCGACAAGATCTCTTATCGAGGAGTTTTTGCGGTAGACGGAAAACCGAAATTACATAATGTTTTTGATGAATACAATCTAGTTAAAACGGTTACTCATGCGATTATGGACTGCAACATGAAAGAAGTTGAGGTAATCATAGATAGAACAGATCGACGATTATTAAATGGTAAATTTGATAGCTTTAATGACTATCTATCAAAAAAAGTTAATAAGAAAACAATTAAACGTATCGAACACGTGACCCACGCAAATTCGGTATATATTAATATTATGCAGATATCAGACTTAATCAGCGGGGCAATTAGAGATCAATTCAATAAACGGAACACGGATCTCGTGAAGGTTATAAATAGCGATCTTCTTGTGAGAGTTCTATAAGAAACAAAAAAGGCGGGCACCCACACCTGGGACACGCCTTCAAGCCCACTATACTCCACGATAACGAGCATGTCAATATATGAGCAACTCATCACAAGAATCCCATAAAAAGCGGGGTTCTTGATTTCTACTCGACGATAATGTATAATATGCGGGTTCTTCGACAACTAGTTCGACTACAGGATTTAGAGAGCAGAGAGGATATCGATGACGAGAGAGAGGTCGTACTGGCTGTGGTGCATGGTTCTGGCAACCACGGTAGCGCTTACCGTGACTTCGTCAGCTACCGCGCAGGTCAAGGGTTTCGAGTTTCGTTCTCTGACGGTGAGTTCCGGGGATGACCCCATCTCCAGCGGGATCACCGGCATCGTCCAATTCTCCACCAAGCGCAACTTCATGGCGGAAGTCGCAGTCCAGCATGAGCAGGCGTGGTTCTTGAGCGGCCGCGAGTTCAAGCTGGGAGTGGTGGACGCCACTCTCGCAGGATCGATCGGGCACTTCCAGGGTTCGCCTTGGGTGGGGCCGTTTCTTACGCTCTCCGTTCCCATCACCAAGGTTGCCGGTCGGCAGGTTTCGGTCAGCACCATGCAGTGGCCGGGGCTCTTTTTCTGGGAACCCAAGAACTGGGACAACGGGAGGAAGAATAATCCGGAGCGGTTTCTCATCGGGTACCTGGGGAGTTTTCAGATCGACGTCGGGCCAGTGGGGTTCACCTACGGGTTGCTGGACTTCTTGGACGACAAGCCCAACAAGCTCATCGGAGGGAGCTATACCCAGAAGATCAACGGGGACTTTGTGGCCATTGGGAAGGCTACCTGGAGCGTCAATGACGAGAGGTGGCTCCTCTACGTCGGCGTGACATGGAAGCCGAACCATAAGGGCTCTTAGATCGCAGTTCGATGCCAGGGGCACAAGAGGGAGGCGTTATTGCGCAAGCAACGGCGACCTCCCTTTTCTTTTACCTAAATAAAGGTCTCAAGCGAGACCTTGATTTCTATAAGATGATGATGTATAATATGCGCTGTTGAGCTTTAGTTCCTAAACATTTTAAGGAGGGATCATGTTTGCAAGAAGTTCCAATGCTCCTGTTGTTCGGGAGCCAAGAGGAGCAACTCGGCCTGTTGAGGGGCAACAGGAATCAAAGAGGCAGGTGCAGTTGAAGTTGAAGGAGGCCCGCAAAGGCCTTTCACGTGAGGAGTACACGGCGTGGGCGCGGCAGCAGTCCGCGGCCGCGGCCGATTTGGAGGCCGCACTCAAGAGCCGTGTCACCGCGCTGGCGCCCCAGGCGAGGGGAACTTCGAATGAGTTTCTGCGCGAGCAGATCGAGGGTCGGATTCGGCAAATCGAGATGGTGCTTGCGGCCGAAGAGGCCAGCCGGATCGGCGACCAGACAGCGCGCGACATCGAAGAGGCAGAGGCCTTCGTGCTCAAGGAAAGAGCTCTCCAGCGCGGACCGCTGTTTTCCCAGAGGGTGGGATGGTGGTTCGCTGACCAGAAGAACTGCTGTGCGCGTCTGGTTGGCGCGGTGCGGAAAAGGTTCTCCTCGGTCTTTCAGAGCGTTGCCGCCACGATCAGCGAGGAATACGAACCAGCGGTAAGCACACTCTCTCTTCTGACGATAGTTTGCGGATTAGGAGCGGCAATCTGGTTCGCTTGGACATCGGGGCTCGGGCAGAACCTATTCGTTGTGTCTCTTGTTTCACTGCTCCTGTCCTTGTTGGTGCTGTCGTTGGATGGGAAGGCAAAACTGACCGTGGTACTCGCAGGAATACTCGCATTCTACGGCGGCACAACTTTCTCCCAGTGTTTTACGCCAAGCGATGGTTATGCGGGAGCCCGTGTACAGCAGGGAAAGATCATTGAGATTCTGGATTCCCGCGACTGGTTCATCAAACCGCCTCGGTTCTGGAAAGGCGAGACAATCGAGTGGGTTGACCTTGCCAAACCAGAGTCCCGCGGTCGGGAGGAGTCGCGTGCTCCGGCCTTTCACGAGGTTGTCGTTTCAAACAATAAGCTCTTGATTTGCAACTTTGACTTCGTTCCGCTCAAAGTTGGATTTCAGGAGCTGTTTGAGACGAAGCGCTCCCCCCAACTCTACCGCGAGCTGCTTCTTGCGGAAGTGCGGGGGATCCTGGATGACTTTACGGAAGAGAGCTCTCTGAGAAGTATCAACAGGATGAAAGGAAGGATCAACTTGCTCAGCAACCGGCTGTTCAGGGTATCTGAGGCCCAGGTACTCCTCCAACCTCCACAGTGAGCACCGGCCACCAAGGCCGTCTCGACAACACAACGTCGGGGCGGCCTTTTCTCTTGCTCAAATTCACCTCTTTTGGTATTATATCGAAGCATTATTGACCTTACTTCGCCAATGCTTTTCTTGACGAAATTGTTTGGTATCGAGCGAAAAAACTAAAAACCGAGAAAGTATAGCGGAACTATACTGACGAGGTTTGAAGTTTTTGCAGCCAATACCAGGCAATTGCAGGCGAAAGGGTATTGGCGAAATAAGGTCTAACTATGGCGGCAGCACACCAAAAAATCGAATTACAAGCCCAACCGCGCACCGTTATCGGTCACAAGGTACGCCACCTTCGAGCCGAGGGGCTTATCCCTGCGGTGCTCTACGGCAAGGGTCAAGAAGCGCTCAATCTCCAGATTCCTGACAAGGACTTTTTGAAAGTGCTCAAACAGGCGGGGGAATCAACGCTGGTGTATTTAAATTTGGAAGGCCAATCCTATCCGACTATCATCCACGATGTTTCCCGCGACCCGCTCAAAGATAACGTCATCCACGCCGATTTCTATAAAGTGCGTTTGGACGAGAAAATTAAAACAAGCATCCCCGTGGTATTCGTAGGGGAATCGCCGGCGGTCACAGAATTGAAAGCGATTTTCGTGCGCAACGTGAACGAACTGGAAGTGGAAGCGTTGCCCCAGGATCTGCCGCATGAAATCCCCGTTGATATTTCAGGACTGACTAAGTTCGGCGACCAAATTCTTGCAAAGGACATTAAGCTCCCTGCAGGAGTCAAACTGATGGCAGGAGAGGACGAAATTATCGGCACCGCGCAGGAACCGATTTCGGAAGAAAAACTCAAAGAGGAACTGGAAGCACCGACAACCGATGTTTCGGCGGTTGGCGAAGTTGAAAAAGAAAAGAAAGCCGAAGACGAAGTTGAAGGCGAAGAGGCCGAAGCGCCTACGGCCGTTCCGCCAGCGCCTGGCACCCCGCCTGCCGCTTCTGCGGCACCCGTAAAGTCGGGGAAGAAAGAAGAAAAAAAGTAGCTTGCTCGCCCCATCCCTCCCCAGAGCACATATCAAAAACCGCCCCTTCGGCGGTTTTTGCATTCTAATTGAGGGACTTTTATAATTTGTGAAGTTATGGTATAGTATGTTCCTGCCACAGATATGTGGAAGCAGGAGGTAGACAGAATGAACATGGATCGTTGGACGGCGTTCCGGCTCGGGGCGCTCGGGGAAGTGCGGGCACAGCTTGCCAGAGATGGCCTCGCCCCACGCCCGAGAGTCGGTGCCGTAATGCAGGTGTTGCGAGATCGCCTGGCGCTGGGTCGCAACCAAGGATTGTTTACGCAGGAGGGGCCAGTGACGGATGAGACGCTCAGCGACATCGAAGAAGCCCTTCGGGAACTGGCTCTCAAGGGTGACACTCCGGCCATGGAAGGGATCGCCATGACCTTCCTGGATCGGTACTTCATCGGCCTGGACAAGGCGATCAGCGGAGGTTCACAACGGACCCCCGCAAGCGCGTAGAACGTTCGTGCGTACCTTCAGGGGTGCCCCGACAGCGATGTCGCGGGCGCCCTTTTTTATACTCTTACTATCTCAAAAACCGAGCCGCTTACTGCTCTCCCCGACAGTCCCGCAACAGGCCTCTCCATACAAGGTTCGACCTTGTATGGAGTATACTTTTCGCCGATAGACTCACAGCAGGCCTGCTCGGTGTCGCAACACAACAGAAGGCGAAGCTGCCCCTTCCCCTACGCAGGTATTCACGGAGGCGAGCAGCATGGTTCCTGTTTCTAACAGGATGCGAGCCGAGTCATAGTGCAGCGTGTCGCTGGACACGCTGACACGGCCTATCTGGGGAAGAGGCAGCGTAGTATGAGCTTTATGGGTTCGGGAGTTTTTCTTTGAGGGCGTCGAAGATAGGATCAAGACCACCTTCGAGGATTTTTTCGATATTGCCCCAGTTCTTTTTAAT
>JBBUGO010000029.1:0-37685 GCA_038056025.1 Patescibacteria group bacterium | reverse complement strand
GATTCGAACCAAGATGAGTAGATTCAGAGTCTACTATCCTACCGTTAGATGACCCCGCAAAATCATGGCCACGGTCAGGATTTTGCTCTGAGCCGTAGCCGAAGGGCTACAAATCTGTTGCATTCTACCACGAAAATGCCGGTTTTTCAACGGCAGTTTAATTTTTAAAAAGAGAAAGCCCGGGGTCGCTTGCGCAACACCCGGGCCCTTAACAGCTTTCTCCTCGTTAGCTTACGTAGCGTCCCTCGAACTCGGGCTCATCCCAAACATCGACATAGAGAACGTATCCTCCGTACTCCATGACGAGGAAGGGATCTCCGACGGTGACGATCTCCCTCTGGCGGACTGCGAGTTCGTCAACGTAGAACTTCGCCCCCGGAAGAAGTTCCTGAAGGGCAAGGGCTTTCGCAATGGCCCGTTCCGGGATCCGCCTGCCGTATCCCTTCAGGTGATAACGCTGCCACTGCCACTCCTTGAGGTCCAGCTCGAGAGAAACGAAGAACCAGCAGATGCTCACGACCAAGAAGGATACGGGGGCTCGCCAGTTGATCTGCTCACTGATCATGGCCAAGACCCACGTCACGAAGAACATCACGATGAGGGTTTTCGAGAGTGACTCGGTGAGGCACATCCCGAGGTTGGCATCAGCAAGTTTCTCTTGCTTGAACCGCTGAACCGAATCAGGGGTAAACTTCTTGATGCTAAGGGATCGGAACGCATTGGCGATCCTCTCCAGCGCATAGACATCCTCAAGCTGTTCCTGGTGGCGAGCGACGGCATCCTGAATCTGCCGTCCCAGGACCGAATAGCCCAACTTCTTCCGGGCTCCATCTGCGAGGTCCAGGTACCTCTGGACATCCGGCATCATCACTGGTACGGGCGGTACGAAAACGTCTGTACGGACGAGCTGTGTAGCCACGTTCTTTCCTCCTTACGCCAATGAGCGCCAGGATGTTTCGAGTAAGAAAGCTTTCTGACGCCGTAGGCGTCAGTTTTTGGTTAAGGTTGTGAAGAACTATGTGAGTGACTATCTATATACCATATCTTTTGTATATCGTCAACAACACAACAAAACGAGTCGTTTTTCGATAGCGTTTCTGGACTTTCTACTCGCTTGCATTTACGATATAAACAAGGAGGTGTAGATGACCAAATGCGCCAGGTGTCCCAACGAGATTCCCGAGGAGCAGGTCGGGCGCTATACAATCGACAAAGATACCGTGTGTGAAGATTGCTATTACACCGACTTCAGCATAGGAATCGACAAGCACCCGATCGTCAACCCGACTCGCAGGCCCGTTTCCAAGACATAGGAAACGGGCCCGTTCTTTTAGATATGCAGAAACTTCCGTATGGCGACGATACTGGAGACAATACCCAGCACAATACCAGCGCCCCAGATAAGCAGGGTGAATGCCGGAAGATGGCCAATAAAGTAGCTCCCCATCGCAAGACCCGGCATGAGTGTTTCCATTTTGGGCGCGGCAACAAACACCAGCGGATAGAACACTACCAGCGCGATGAGCGCGGCAAATGAGCCGTACAATGCTCCCTCCACCAGATACGGCGCGCGGATGTGCCAGTTGGACCCGCCCACCAGACGCATGATTTCAATTTCCTGCTTTTGACTGTAAATCGTGAGGCGAATCGTATTGAACGTTACCAGCACCGCAATGGCTGCAAGCACCAGCGTTGCCAGAAAGCCCCAGTTCTGAATGGCGCCGGAAATGCTGTGGATGCGGCTGATAACTTTTTCGTTTTCGTAGTAATTAATTTTGTCGATAAACGTGCGCAGGGCGTTGCCCTCTAAAAATTCCACAATGGCTCCGTACTGGCCGGCCTGACGCGCTTTGATATTGAGTGACGCCTGCAGAGGATTGTCATCCAGTTCCGCGAGTGATTCTTGAATAAGCGCATCCCCCGCGTGTCGTTCTTTGAAATCCGCCAGTGCTTCATCTTGCGACACATATTCAACACTTTTTACCACAGCAAGCCCACGCAAATCAGATTGGACTTTCAAAATTTCGTCCTCGGTGGCATCGGATTTAAAATATGCGCTGACATCCACCTTTTCCTCGAGCGATACGACGATGGTGGATGCCAAAAAATTAACCGCCACCAACCCTAAGAACACCAACAACACCAGCGTCATGACACCCGTAGTGCCAATACTCACATAGCTGTTGCGGCGGAAGTTATTCCACCCCGCGTTCAATACTCGTTGAAATTTCTCTCTCCACATATTAAATGACGTATTTGCCCTGCATTTGATCGCGCGTGATCTTGCCCTTTTCCATGGAAATCACGCGGCGGCCCACGGCGTTCACCAAATCGCGGTTATGGGTGACCATAATGACTGTGGTGCCGAGTTCGTTGATTTTCATTAACAATCGTAGCACATCGTAGCTGTTGACCAAATCCAGGTTCCCCGTGGGCTCATCGGCAAGCATGATGCGCGGGCGATGAATGAGCGCGCGGGCAATGGCCAAGCGCTGCTTCTCGCCGCCGGACATCTGGTGCGGGAAGCTGTTGGTCTTTTCCGTCAGCCCCACAATACTCAACACCTTGGGTACGTCTTCATTAACCTGCCGAAGGTTGGCCCCACAGACCTCCAGCGCAAATGCCACGTTTTCAAAACTGTTTTTTGATGTTAAAAGCTTGAAGTCCTGGAAGACCGTGCCGATCTTGCGGCGCAACAGCGGAATGGCATTGCCCGAAATTCCTGCCAAATCGACGCCGTCAACAACGACATTGCCCTTATCAGGAGTAAGCTCCCTGGTCAACAGACGCAGGAGCGTAGATTTGCCCGCACCCGCGGGGCCGACAATGGAAACAAACTCCCCGTCCTTGATTTCTAAACTAATATTGTCCAACGCCACGAAGTCGTCGTCGTAGATTGTTGAAACGTTTTTGTATTCTATCATGGCAAATTCTTCTCCGCCTCAATGAATTTATCCAGATCCCCATCGAGAACTTTATCGGGTTGAGAAACTTTCACGCCAGTACGATGGTCTTTCACCATTTGGTACGGATGCAGGACGTACGAGCGAATCTGACTTCCCCATTCGATGGAACCCGATCTCATCTCCGGCTTTAACTCGGACAGCTGCTTCGCTTTTTCCTTTTCCATCAGGGCCGCGAGACGCGACGCGAGCATCTGCATGGCTTTCTCGCGATTTTGCGCCTGACTGCGTTCGGTCTGCACCACGACCGCGATGCCCGTGGGTTTGTGCGTTACGCGAACAGCAGTTTCCACTTTGTTGACGTTCTGACCGCCTGCGCCGCCGGAACGGAACGTATCCAGCTCGATATCGTCGGGATTAATGACCAGAGCTTGCGGCACGATTTCCGGCATAATTTCCACAAGCGCAAACGAAGTGTGACGCAAGTTCTTTGCCGAGAACGGCGAAATGCGCACCAGACGGTGCACGCCGCTCTCGCCCTTCAGTATAGCATAGCAATCGGCGCCGACAATTTCACACGACGCGCTTTTGATGCCCTTCTGCTCGCCTAATGACTGGTTCAAAAGCAAAAATTTCCATCCCTTGCCGGCGGCGTAACGCTGGTACATGCGCAGAAGCATGCCTGCCCAGTCCTGGGCATCCACGCCACCCGCGCCCGCATAAATATTCAGCAACGCTTTGTTTAATTCGTATTGAAACATTTTGGAAACTAGAGTTCCTGCTCAAAGAGCACGGGGTTGTCTTCCTTGTGATTTGAAAACCGCACCCAGTGCGGTTCGAAAGCGAGAAAAAGTGTGTCGGGATCGTCCTTATACCGCGCCGACTCGGTAATTTTAGCGTAGTGAATTGCTTGAGCCGCCTGTAGGTCCCCGTCCGTCACCGCCCGCATGGTGCCATCCATCTGAAGCGTTTGCATGTTGCCTTCGCTAAACCCGATGACAACTGATGCAGGGGCGCCTCCGTTTTTTAAAATGCCTGATGTCTTTCTGCTGTTTTTGTCCGTTGAAAAAAAGAGTGCCAGCGGGGTGTCGCGATGCGAATAGTGCATCGCCGCAGCATGCGGGCCTTTCTCCGTTAGAATCGATAACGAGCAGATGCGGTGATTTTTTAGAAAACGCAGAACGTGATCCATATGAGTGAGCCGACCCGGGGACTTGAACCCCGAACCCTTCGCTTACGATGCGAATGCTCTACCGTTGAGCTAGGTCGGCATAAAACCAGACTACTTTACTCCAAAAACGAGGAAAAATAAAGCTGAGCGGGATACGGGAATCGAACCCGTGCCCTAACCTTGGGAAGGTCATGTACTGCCACTATACGAATCCCGCTTACTCGAACAACCCCTTGAGCCAACTCCAATACTTTGCCACACCCGATGGCTCCTCGTCAAAACTTTTTGATGCTGGTTCGGGCGATGCCGCAGGATAGATAAAGGCAACCTGTTCGTCGGCAGGGCGGTAGTTGAGTTTCACTTTTGCCAGCCATTCCAGATACTCCGGATCGCTACTGCGATTAATTTGTTCCTGTAGTGTCGCGTTGTCGCGTTCCAGCGCCGCTATTTTTGCCTGCAAGTCGCGCTGTTCCTCTTGCACCTGCGCCGCCTGCCGATAGACAGCGATTACCGACCCTCCCAGCCATACCAAAGCGAGAACGAGAATAATGGTGGTGAGTTTTGATTGAAGAAATATCCGCATGGTAGTATGGTGAGCGTAGAGCTTAGGGCTTAGAGCGTAGAAAAAAACATGTTCAATTCGAAAATGCTTAGAACCATCTCCATTGTCATCGCATTCGTCACCATTTTGGCAATGGTCTTTTTCCTTCTGATACCGCTATTATAGCCCAGTATATCAACATTGACAGGCCCATGCGGGCAAAAGCTGTTCGTATACGAATAGCAAGTTAATGTTGTATTACTGGGATAGCAGGTTTAGCGCTTCAGTATCTTCCCGCCTTCGCTAAAGCTTCGGACGGGCAGGTAGAAACACTATCTTTTTAACATTTTAAGGAATACCTCGTGAGGAATATTAACGCGGCCGGATTCCTCGAGCTTCTTTTTGCCCCGCTTTTGCTTTTTGAGCAGTTTCATTTTGCGGGTCACGTCGCCGCCATAGAGGTATCCTGTGACGTCTTTGCGCCGCGCACTAATCGTTTCACGCGCAATGATTTTGCCTCCGATAGCCGCCTGCAGAGCCACCGCAAACAGTTGTTGCGGTATGACTTCTTTTAATTTCGCTACCGTAGCGCGTCCTTCGTGGTATGCCTGTTCGCGCGGCACGATGCGAGAGAATGGCTCAACGAGATCTTCGGCCACTAAAATATCAAGTCGCACAAGATCGCCCGAACGAAATCCTTTCGGCTCGTAACTCATAGAAGCATAGCCAGACGAAACGCTTTTCAGTTTGTCATAGAAATCGGTAATAATTTCCGCAAGTGGCACTTCATATTTCAATACTGCGGTTTCTTTCCCTAGATAATCCGTACTCACATACGGACCGCGAAGCGTCGATGCAAGTTCCATGACACTTCCCAGATACGACGAGGGCATGATGATTTCTAAATCAACAATCGGTTCGGCAATACTCGCAATGGTCGACACATCAGGCAAAAGCGAGGCGGAACGGATTTTTTCCTCCATACCGTTTTTGAGCGTGACCATATACTCCACCGATGGAGCCGAAACAATGAGTGGCAAGCCGAATTCTCGCCGTAGACGCTCGGAAATAATCTCAACATGGAGCATACCAAGAAAACCAAGACGAAACCCCCGACCGAGACCTGCGGATGACTCTGGTTCATACACCAAAGAGGCGTCGGTGAGTTTTAGCTTTCCAAGGGCATCCTTAAGCTCGTCATATTGCTCGGCATTCTCAGGAAAGAAACTAGCAAAGACCATGGGGCGCACTTCTCGATACCCTTCCAGGGGCATAAATTCTCCGCTGGTGAATGTTTTTTCAAGCGTAATCGTGTCGCCGACATGAATCTGGCCAGGATCTTTCAGCCCCGTAGCAACGTAGCCGATATTTCCAGCCCCGAGCTGTTGCTCGGGGGTCAGTTGCGGAGCAAAATATCCTGTTTCGAGCACATCGGCTTTTACCCTTGTCACCGCGGTAATAATCCTATCTCCACGATTCATGACGCCGTCGAAGACCCGCACATACGCGATTACGCCTTTGTACGCATCAAAAGTGGAATCAAAAATAAGCGCCTTGAGTTCATCGCCTGTTTTTTTCGGCGCAGGAACATCGGTTACAACTCGCTCAAGAATCTTTTCTACATTCGTGCCATTTTTTGCGGAAACCCCCAGCACTGCTTCTGGCTCAATCCCTAGTACGTGGGAAAGCTCTTCTGTAACCTGTTGAGTGCGCGCATTAGGGAGATCGATTTTATTAATCACTGGTATGATGGTGAGTTTCTGTTGCTGTGCCAGATGCAAGTTCGCCAATGTCTGCGCCTGAATCCCCTTGGTCGCATCAACCAAGAGAACCGCCCCTTCAACGGCCGCGAGTGAACGCGATACTTCATATGAAAAATCAACATGCCCGGGAGTATCAATCAGATTGAGCGTATAGTCTCGATACTTCATCCGTACCGGCTGTAGCTTGATGGTAATACCACGCTCACGCTCAAGTTCCATCTGATCGAGGTACTGCGCGTGCATTTTCCGCTTTTCTACCGTGCCCGTAATTTCCAAAAATCGATCTGCGAGGGTCGATTTTCCGTGATCTATGTGCGCGATGATGCAAAAATTGCGGATATTCTTCATGGTGTATAGCGGCGGCGGAATGCAACATAGAGTAGCAGGAAATTTATATTATACGCGATAGCGGTGGCAATGGCGATACCGACAACGCCCTGGTGATACTTCAGCGCAAAAAGCATGCTCAACGCCACATTAAGCGCTATGGAAAAAAGTGCGATGAGGAACGGCGTGCGGGTATTCTGGAGCGCATAGTATGCCCGCGTAATAACATGCATCATGCTCTGTGCGACAACACTGAACATGAAAATTCCCAGCACCGATGCTGTCAACGAACTGTCCGTTGCTTTGAATGCACCGACACGAAAAATGATATCAATGAGCGGTTGGCGGAATAGAAAAATTCCCACGGCCACAATCCCAGACATCCACAATGTGGTCCACAAAGAATACGTGAGCTTTTTATGAAGTTCTCCGATCTCCTGTCGGGAAGCGTGCGCGGAAAGCTGCGGAAACACCGCGGTTGCCAGCGAAATGCCGATGACCGAGACCGGCACAAACTGGATATTGGTGGCGAGGTTCAAAATGGTAATGCTTCCCGTCCCCACCAACGATGCGATGCCGGTAATAATCGTGAGGCCGACATTGTAAGCTCCCAGTGCCAGCGTGCGAGGAATCATCAACGTAATCATCCGACGAAAGGCGCCGTCGGAGATATTGAATAGTGTTCCGAATCGAAAGCCGGCCTGATAGGCAACGGGGGCTTGAATTGCTAGGTGCATAAGCGAGCCCAGTACCACACCCAGCGCCAAACCCATGATATTCTCTTGGCCGAGAGCGCTCATCTGCGGCACCACATAGAGCGCGCCGAGAATAATGCCCACATTATAGAGAATGGGCGCGAGTGAAAAAGCAAGAAAGCGCTGGAGCGCATGGAGAATTGACCCAAGGACGGTACTGGCGGCAAACACAACGGAGCTAACCATCATGACTCTCATCAGTTGTGCCAATAATGCAAGTTGATCGGGATTAAAACCCGGACCAATGAGCCCTGCGAGCGGCTGGGCGAAGATGATGACAACCAGCGACGCCATACACACCCCGACAAACGTAACATTGAGAAAATTTTGGGCGATATCCCACGCACGTTGCTTATCCTTTTGATAGTGCTCAATAAAAATCGGCACAATGGCCGACGAGGTCGCCCCGAGGATGAATAAGTTGAAGATGAGGTCCGGAATACGGAAGGCCGCATAGTAAAGATCTAGCTCCGTAGAAGCGCCGAATTGCCCCACGAGAATTCGGTCCCGCACTAGACCGACTATTTTGCCCG
Source organism: Patescibacteria group bacterium (assembly GCA_038056025.1). GTDB lineage: Bacteria > Patescibacteriota > Minisyncoccia > 2-02-FULL-40-12 > GWA2-44-9 > JBBUGO01. Next base: position 29,692 of record JBBUGO010000029.1, on the reverse strand, counting down.
CAATAGTAAAAAAGGCCAGCAGAATGCTTGCCCGCGCAATAGTGCCAGAAAAAAATCCTCGTATAGTCATTCAAACTGAACCCGTATGGTCATGTCGCCGTTCAATGGCTGGCTCGCCACATATCCGTCCGATGTTTTCTGGAGCGCCGGCGTAGCTGCGGTCACTCGCATCCCCTGTGGAGGGATCACGCGGAAGTCAAAGCTTCTCACCACCAGTCCGGGTTGTTTCTGGACCAGCATACGGTACGCGTCATTGAGATGCAACTGTGGCACGACGTATTCCAGCTCCACGGTTTGTGTAGCGCCCGGTTCAACCACCATCCAAAACGCAAATCCGGTTTTCCCGGCCTCCTCGTAGGTCACAACGCCCGGCTGGCCGCTAGCCCGGAATGTCTCTTCGAGCTTCATCACGTCGCCATCACGAATAAAACCTTTTTCAGAATAATCAACAGTTGGCCCGTAGTCCGTAATGTCCGCACCACGGGCGCCCACCAGTTTGGCCCCCTGCGGCACTAATACTCGCACATAGGAAGGGTTGCGCCAGTTATAAAACCCGTACTGGCTTTTGCCGCCGTTATGCGTGCGTGTAATGCGCACAATGTGGTGGATCCCGTCACCGGTATCGCTTACCTGCAACGAAATAATTGAATCGGTGACCGCATCGGTCTTTGCACCTTTCACATTGCTCACATTCACGGTCAGATAGTCGTCGTTGGTGGCGCTTACCTGTCCGCCGAAACCCTTGCGCAGTACCAAATCTTCTAGTTCGCTCTCGCGAAAGTACATAAGCATCTCTTTGTGCTCAACATTGGTCACGAGCGCCTGAAAAATGGACAGCCAGATGCTCGGCTGGGCCGAGTACAGCCGCTCCAGAACGATGGGAGCTAAGTCGGCAATAATCTTTTTCGGTTGATTGAGTTTTTTATTTTCACCGTATTCAACTTCGTTTTGAATTTCGGGCAAAAAATTCTCGCTGGTAATCGTCAAATGGTACGCGGGCAGATCAATGGGGCCGACAATTTTTAACATGTCTTGAATGATCTTGGGGCTCACGGTGATTACGCCATCGACATCATACCCGGCTTCTTTGCGGAACAGCGCCATGGATTTTCGTGCCGATGCGGGAAAATCAATAAACCAACCCGCATCACGCATGCCCCACGTGGGAGTAATGTGCTGGAGCGGTTGGGGGGGCACGATGCGCTCCTTGAGCTGCCCGTCAAGATTATAGACATCGTCTACAAAAATATTCTTGAGTTTGCCATTTTCTACCGTTACGACGCCGTAATTACCCGGAAATCCTCCATTGGGACGAAGCTCCGTGCTGTTTTGGAATAATATGAGATACTTACGTGTGCCACGCACCCCCATGAAACTCTCCAAAAATTGCAGATAATCCTGTCCGTCTTTTACCACCGAGACGATGGCAGGAAGTTTTGATTTGAAATTATCAAACAGCGGCCGTTTTTCTTCGGGAATCACCGAACTGTCCACCTCTTGGAGCAGGGTTGCCGCTTGATTGAGGTTCTGATCCGACAATGCTAGCGCTTCCCGCAACGGCGCGAGCACTTCCGAGAGAAGAAAACGGGAATTGCTCTGGGGATTGAGCAAAAATCCTGTTTTAGAAATTGCCCCAACCGCTTGTGCCATCGCTTTACCCGTATCGGCAATAAGTGCACCGACTTTCGTGATGCGTTGAGCCGATTCGAGCGCTTGCCCGCCCGGTAATTCACTCACCCACGATGTAATGCGCGACCCCAGGTCGTCCAGGCGGTCGCCTGCTTTAGTAAATTCGCTATATGCGGCGGCAAAACTGTCAGAGGCCCCCTCAAAGTCAAGGTTGGCAATATCTCCCTGCGCTTGTTCAAGATTCTGTAATGCCGCCGTACCGCCTTCAATCACATTCTTTTTTAGAGAGAATATATAGGAACCCCCTGCCAGCATAAGAAGCGCAATAATTCCTGCGATGATGGTTCGTAACGGGCGGGCACTTGAAATTTGCGGCAAATGAGAAACCGGGGGGTGCATCACATGCGCAAACTGTCGTGCCAATAGTTCCGGCTCCGTGGCCTGATACCATGTCGCAACTTCCTGCGGACGCATGCGCGAGACGCTGGTACGCACGGGCTCCGATGCGGGGACTGAATGTTCAACCCTTCTGATGCGCAACGGACGGATGGGCATGACGGGAGTGCTACGTACGATGAGATGCTGACTGCGCCGCACTTCTTCCATGATTTTGCCGTATTCCAAATCAACCGAGGAGACGGGTGTCGCGTCGAATGTGCTTGGCACGGGAGAAAATTCCGTCTCCAACTCATGGAGCGCCTCGTCCTTGGACATCACCGCCGCATGTACGACGGGCCGCGGTGTGATGGTAATCTCTTTTGTGTGTTCATCGAGGTGCGCCAGATTAATCGGCACACGGGCTGGTTCGGCATTGCGCAGATTCAGACGCCTTGAAACGCTCCGTAGTTTTCTAACATCAACACGCCCAGCGCCATCCACTGGTTTAACGTCAAACATCGCCCCGATGACCCTATACACTCGTTGGGGCATACCTCTATTATACCGTCATCGGCAGAAAATGCGTGTGGAGAAAGCCAATAGTTACGCACGCATTAATATATCAAGGGTTTTTTGGGCAGTTTTGTGCCAATTGCGCTCTTTCACGAGAACATTGCCCCGTTCTATGAGCCACGCGCGCAGCGCATCATCGATCAAGATGCATCGTAGCGCATCGGCAACTTGGCGCACGTTATAGGGATCAACGCATACTGCGGCGTCCCGCACGATTTCGGGCAATGACGAGTTTGCGGATACGATGACCGGCACATGATGCGCCATCGCTTCCAGGGGCGGAAATCCAAATCCTTCAAGAAACGATGGGTAGAGCAATGCGGAGGCAAGCTGATAGTACCCCGGCCGTTCCTGATCTGATATTTCTCCGCGAATGTGGATGCGACGGGTATAGGGCGAGCGCCGAGCAACCGTCAGTGCATCCTGCCAGAGCCATCCTTTTCTTCCCGCGATAACCAAATGGAGATCGGCAAACGCCGATTCACCGGCAACGTGTTCAAACGCACGAATAATCCCTTCAATATTTTTGCGCGGTTCAAGCGTACCGAGTGACAATATATAACGCTCGGGAAGATCGTGATTATTCCTAAAATTTTCAAGTTTTTCTTTACTCCATACACGCGCGGGAAGAACTCCCGAATGCACGACCTCAATTTTTGCCGGATCAACGCGACATATTCTGGCAACGTCATGTTTAGTTGAGTCAGAAACGGCAATAATTCTGTCAGACATGCGCGCCTGCCACGAAGGATTCATAAACCAATGCCACCCTGTTCTCCGCGAAGGAAAAAATTCAGGAAATATCGCGTACGATACGTCATGGAACGTCGTGACTCGCTTGCAACGCCGCGAGAGTGGCGCAAGAAGGAAATGCGGCAAGAAAAAAACATCGGCGCCGCGTACCAGCGTATCGAGATTCGGCATATCCAATAATTTCGCTCCGAGAAACAGCGCCTTGCTCGGAATGCGCAGTTGGGTAACGCGCACATTCGACGCATGCATCCACAAATAGTCGGGCGTGTGGCCCCGCCACGAAGAACTGAAGAGTTTGTACTGAATGGTGGTATCCAGCGGTAGAAGATGCTCCAAAAGATGTTCGGTGTATTCTTCCACTCCGCTCCGTACCCCGCTGGCCAGCACTCGAATATCAACGCCGATGGTCATAGTTCGTGAGTATTGCTCGCATATGCGTTTCAAATGCCTGCATATTAAATTTCTCGGCTTGTTCGCGACAAAGCTGCGGATCAAATACTCTCTTCTCAAAATTGTTAAGCGCGGCTACGAGTGATTCGTCGGTTTGTTCATCGAAAAATATCCCCGTGACTCCCTCGATAACCGTCTCCAACGCCCCGCCGCCGCGATAGGCAATCACCGGGGTGCCACACGCCATCGCCTCCAGCGGTACAATGCCGAAATCCTCTTCTTGGGGAAAGATGACTGCGCGTGCCCGCTGATAGAGCTCTGCGAGACGAGCATCATCCACTTGTCCGATAAACTCCACGGTGGGCCCCGCAAGGGCTCGAAGGCGTTCGTGTTCAATGCCCGTGCCCACAATTTTCAGCGGCAGACGCAGATGATTACATGCGCGTACTGCCATATCAAATTTTTTGTAGGATACAAGCCGCCCCACCATCAAAAAATAGTCATCACGCCACAAGAGCGGTGAGTCGGCGATGATAAATCTCTTCGTATCAACCGGCGGATGCAGAACACTGGCGTCTCGACGATAGTATTTACTGATACGCTGGCGGACAAAATCGGAGATTGCGATAATATCGTCCGGGCGCATGGATGCCTGGCGATCCCACACCCGCATATAGGAAAGAAATGGGGGAATAATTTTTTTTACGATGTTGGGGTATCTGAATTCCTGAATGTATTTATGACTATCGTCCCATAAGTAGCGCGGGGGCGTCAGACAATAACATATGTGGCGGGTGGAGGGTTTGGTAATAATGCCTTTGGCGAATGATGAGGAGACCGAAAGCACCACGTCAAACGCTGAAGTATCCAGCTGCTCAACCGCCAGCGGCATCAGAAAGGAAAACGCATGATGATAGCGCCGAGCAAGCGGAATGTGCTGGAGAAATGTGGTGTGAACTATCCGATCACGAAACGCGCCGCGCGTTGCGTTTTCGTCATAGAGCATCGTGTAGATCGGTGCGTGCGGAAACATTCTGCACAATACCTGCAACACGCGTTCCGCCCCCCCATATTGATTCAAGTAATCGTGGGCAAGAGCAATTTTCATTACATTTATAGTATGGGGGTTAGACGGCAGAATGATCAGCAACCATCTTCCACGCGGTCTTCACAATAATCTTGAAATCAAGCCACAACGACCAGTTTTCAATATAGAACGTGTCCAGCGTGACCTCCTCTTCAAACGGCAAATCAGAACTGCCGGAAATCTGGGCCAAGCCGGTAGCGCCCGCTTTGATCGCCAGCACACGTTTATGGTGCTTGGTGTAGCGGGCAATCTCGTCGGGTTGGTGCGGACGCGGACCCACCACGCTGATATCGCCTTTCAGCACGTTGAGAAACTGCGGAAGTTCGTCAAGGCGATAGCGGCGCAACCAACGCCCCACCCCCGTCACCCGCGGATCGTTGCGTATTTTGAAAAGCGGTCCATCATCACGCTCATTGAAAGAAGCCAGAGACGGTTTGAGTTCTTCGGCGTTGGCCACCATGCTTCTGAACTTATAGAGGGAGAATTCGTGATTTCTACTCACTCGCCGCAGGCGGACCACCATGGGTCCGGCGCTGTCTATGGCAATCGCACACGCGATCACCAAAAAGAGTGGGGACAAAAGCACCAAAGCAAGCAACGCAAACACCGCATCGAATATCCGTTTCCCTATGCGTCCCCACCCATCCAGTGACGTGCGCTTCAGTTCAACCAGGGGAATATTGCTGATGGCATCAACGTCATAGTGCGTGGTGAGCGTCTGATAAATATTGGGAACAAATTTAAACACCAGATGGTGTTCATTGCAAAAATCAACGAGCGCAATAATTTTATCTGCACGGTAGTTTGGATTTGCGAGAATCACTTCATCAATCCCGGGATTGCTGATCGCGGTTTGAATCTGTAATAGGTCGGGATCGGCAAGATGCTGAACAATGCGATATCCCGCCGATCGGTTCGCGGAAATTGCTCTTATGATCTTTTCCGATACCATATCATTGCCGATAATCAGGAGCCGATGAACCCCAAAGTTTCTCCGCGTCACAAAATATCGCTGGAACAACCGCACCGCCAAGCGCCCCAGCGTGACACACGCCATGGTAATAACCCAGCCGCCAAGCACCAGAAAGCGCGAATTAAACAATTCTTGGCGCAAGAAGATAAAGACAATAACCAGCATGATCGTCGCCGACGACGCAAGCGCCACTTTTGAGATTTCTTCAGCAATATTCATGCGGACTTTCAGGGAGTAGAGTCCGGCAATGGCGTAGGCAATGATAAAAAGAATTCCCACCGCAAGCACAAATGTCAGATAGCGCCCCAGCGGCAGGTTGAATTGAAATAACACCGGGCGAAACTGATCCAAAATATTCGTCCGCAACACATAGGTGAGAATGCCTGCCACCACGATCATTGCCGCATCAACTGGCAGGCGTAACACATTAAAATAGAGGTCTGCTTTTTTCATGGTCTGTGGTGCGAACGTAGCATAAAACTATATGCCTTTCAATAAAACGTAAAACCCGCCGTATGGCGGGTTTTACTGGTACTTGGTAAGCCGAGTTCTGTATACGATAGCAATTTATCTGCGATATGTGTTGCCACATACCTGTAGCGATCGAACTTTTCGAATCCCTCGACAAGCTCAGGACAAGTCCCGCTCTTGCGGAGAAACGCTGATCTTGCACACCGGTAAGGATTTAGCCGTTTCACTCCTTGTCTTTTACCCCAACAAGGACTAAGCCAATCTCTGATCATGTGAACAGTGATTGTGGGTTCGCTCCCCTTCAGCTTTCACTTCAGGGCGTCTCTGCTCGCACCTCTCGCATTATACTTCGACAAGCTCAGTATCCTGAGTCCATCGAAGGGCTGCGGACGGGCGTTACCCGCTACCATTTTAACTGTCCGCCTAGGGCGGACTCGTGAGTGCTCGGACTTTCCTCACTCCGCCCGAAGGCAGAGCGTAGCTATCTCAAGTACCACGTCTATTATACACCATTTCTCCTGATATTTCAAACAAGCCGATTTTCCTCGCGATCAAGCGCCCAATTCACCATCCGATCAGCCGCGCTATTGCTCTCTCGCGGGATATGAGAAAACGCAATACTGCCAAAATCGAGCCGCAGATTCCATATTTCCAAAAAGAGTTCCTGCAGGGTGGCTTCTTTCACCTTATATTCTCCGTTGAGCTGTTTTACGAGCAGTTCACTGTCTATATACATCTTCACCGAACTTTCTTTGGCTTTTTCAGAACCGATGAGTTGTTTGAGCTTGTGCAGGGCGAATGCAACCGCGCGATATTCAGCAACGTTATTGGTCGTTTCTCCGATATACTGCCCGTACTCTTTTTTCTCCATACCAGGACCTTTCACAACAACTCCGATTGCCGCGGGACCAGGATTTCCCCTCGCGCCACCGTCAGTATAAATGATATAGGTCTGATCGGGCATGATTATGTATAGTAACCGAGCACTTCGAGGCCCGGCAATTTTTCGCCCGCTAGAAACATGAGCATCGCTCCTCCACCCGTGGATACAAATCCAAACTTATCAAGTAATCCGGAGGTGTCCAGTGCCGTGATAGTGTCACCGCCGCCGATAATGCTCCCTGCGCCGGAATCAACGATAGCCTGGGCGACACGACTGGTCGCCATACGGAATCGCTCATCTTCAAACATTCCCAGCGGGCCGTTCCACACCACGGTACGCGCCTTTCCAATAGAAGAGAGAAACTGTTCGGTGCTCCGCGCTCCAATATCCAAAAACTTCCCGTCCGCAATGACAAAATCCTCTGGAATAACCAACCGCGCATCGGCCAAGTCGAGTCCCGCGAGGAGTTCTGCATAGTTTTCATCAACCACTGAACTGCCCACGTCGCGGCCGAGCGCCTTAGCCATATCATTGGCAATCACACCTCCGACCAGTACGCTCTCTGCCTTGTCGAGTAGATACTTAATGACCGGAATTTTTGTGGACGCTTTTGCTCCACCCATAATAACAACCTTTCCAGCGGCTGGAGCGCGTATTACTTCATCAAGTGTGGCAACTTCTTCTTCTACCAGCAACCCTGCGTAGGATGGCAGATGCCGTGCGATAGCCACCACGGATGCGTGCTCGCGATGGCATGCCGCAAAGGCGTTATTGACGTAGTAATCAAATCCGTGTGCGAGAGTCGCCGCAAACGCATCGTCATTTTTTTCTTCTTCGGGCCACGTGCGGATATTCTCCAAAAGAGCGATGGTTTCATTTCCGGCAAGAAATGCCGGGATGTCTTCCAATGTTTTTAGCACAGAAAGTGGCTGGCCAACAATGGTACTTATCTGTTCGGCAATCGCCGCAAACGAAGGGATCGCCGAAATATGCGCCGCGATGAGCACTCGCGCGCCACGGCTAAGCAGAAAATCAATGGTTGCGCGCTGGCGTTGGATGCGAAATGGCTCTCGCACCGTCCCATCGGCATTGACTGCTACATCAAAGTCAGCGCGCAAAAGCACTTTTTTACCGGCAATGTCATTCAGTTGATCGATGGTTTTCATCGCGCAATATGTACCGCATCAATGAGTATTTTTACAAATTCCTCCTTATGAACACTCGCTCCGCCAACGAGTACACCGCCGAATTCTGGTACTCCCAGAAACTTCCCCGCATTGTGTTCTGTCACAGAACCGCCGTAGAGAAAGCGCGGGCGGGTGGCATGAAGCTCGTTACGCAGTATATCCCGTATAATCTTGACCGATTGCAGAGCGGAGCTCGGTGTGTCCGGCCGAGCTCCCGGAGTGGTGCTGATCGCCCACACCGGCTCATAGGCAATGAGGCATGCATCAATATCGTTTGCCGACAGGCCCGAGAAGGTCGCCCGCACCTGATGTTCGAGAAATCCAGTGAACCGCTCGTCGTACTCACGCTCACCCACACACACAATCGGTGTTAGCTTGCACGCAAGTGCAGTTTTTAGCTTTTTATTTACCACATCGTCGTTCTCGCCCAGCTTTCGCCGGTCAGAATGCCCAACAATAACGTACCGTACACCGAGTTTGGAAAGCATCGAGCCGGATACCTCACCGGTAAGCGCCCCGGTGTCTTGAGGCGCAATATCCTGTGCTCCAAGAAACGCGCTCTGGGCTAAATGTCCGGACCCTAACATCTTCGCCACTTCTTCAATAAATACAAACGGCGGACACAAAATAATGTGGAGGATATTCTGTTCCGGCAATGTCGCCAGCGTCTCATCCATAGCATTCACGAGTTCTTCGGCTTCAGCCAAAGAATTCGGGGCGGTTTTCCAGTTAGCAACGATTGTTTTTTTATTCATATACCAAATCAAACACCCCTATTCCCACTGTTATGGTAGCATGACCTCACCATGACACCCAGCGCTATCTATGGTTAGATTATACAATAACGCATGAACCGCACCGCATCGGACAGCATCTCTATCGCGCAAGATCATTCACAGTTCCCTGATTACTTGCGCCACATCCCCAATCCGCCCAAACTACTGTATTGTCGAGGAAATGTCGAACTCCTACGAGGTCCGGCGATTGCCGTTGTCGGTACTCGTAAAATGACAAGCTACGGCGGGCAGGCGGCTGATGCCATAGTGCAAGAACTGGTACGCGCGGGTGTCGTGGTAGTCAGTGGTTTGGCATTGGGCGTAGATGCCCGGGCGCATGCGAGCACCTTGGATGCCGGCGGCGCCACCATTGCCGTGCTCGGTTCCGGCATTGACACGATCACTCCATTCAACAATGAGCGTCTCGGCAACCGCATTCTTGAACACAATGGATTGATTGTATCGGAATATCCTGGCACCTATCCGGCGGATCAATGGACATTCCCCAAGCGTAACCGCATTATCAGCGGCATATCCCTTGGAGTTATCGTCATTGAAGCCGATCGCGAAAGCGGCTCGCTCATTACCGCGCGGCATGCACTGGAACAGGGCCGCGATGTCTTTGCCGTACCCGGCAACATTTTTGCCGCCTCATCAGCGGGAACCAATCATCTCATCGCCCAGGGCGCACGCCCGGTGCTTACGGCGTCGGATATTACCCAAGAATATGCCGAGCGAGGACTGATTCGCACACGCACACCCGCGCAGTTGCCCACACTCAACGATCCCGTAGCAAGCGCAATCTTTGCTATACTGACCCACAGTGGTCCCCAGCATGTTGACGCACTCGTGCGTGAAACAAAATTTGACGTCGCCCGAATCAGTGGTACACTGTCGCTTCTAGAATTGCGCGGCATGGTGATCTCCGATGGCCGCGGCATGTGGACTGCAAAGAAATGACCTATCTCGTTATTGTTGAATCGCCAACCAAAGCAAAGACCATCTCCCGTTTTCTCGGGAGCGATTTTATTGTAAAGTCCTCATTCGGCCACATTCGCGATTTGCCAAAAACTAAATTAGGTATTGATGTCGAACATGATTTTGAACCGCACTACCTCGTCCCGGCCAAAGCAAAAAAGAATGTCGCTGAATTAAAAAAGGACGTTGCCAAGTCGGATATGGTCATCCTTGCCACGGACCCCGATCGTGAGGGCGAGGCCATCGCATGGCATCTGCAACAGGCGCTAGGGCTTGATGCCCCATTAACCAAGAGAAAGGTGGAACGCGTGGTGTTTCATGAAATCACCAAGCATGCCATTGAAGACGCTCTCAAACATCCCCACGGCATTGACCAGCATCTCGTAGATGCCCAGCAGGCGCGGCGCGTGTTGGATCGTCTCGTGGGCTATAAACTTTCACCTTTTCTTTGGAAAAAAGTCGCCCGTGGACTTTCGGCGGGTCGCGTACAATCAGTCGCGGTGCGCATCGTGGTTGAGCGGGAACGAGAAATCGAGGCGTTCAAGCCAGAGGAATACTGGAGCGTTACTGCTACACTCGGCACCGATGGGACCACATTTGAAGCACAGCTTGCACAACACAAAGACAAAGACCTTGATAAATTGGATGTCAAGGATGAAGCGCATGCAAAAAAGATCCTTGCGGAACTCAACGGCGCGGACTATATCGTTCACGATGTTGAGAAAAAGGAAATGACACGAAATCCCCACGGGCCATTTACCACCAGTACGCTCCAGCAGGATGCGGCACGCAAACTCCGGTTTTCGTCCAAGCAAACCATGATGCTTGCCCAACAGCTCTACGAAGGTATAGACCTCGATAAAAACGAGGGTGTGGGCCTCATTACCTACATGCGCACGGATTCACTTAACCTTTCCGAAGAGGCCATTGCCCGCACGCAACAATTTCTCACGGATACCTACGGAGCATCCTACAGTCATCCACGGCGGTATAAAACAAAGTCAAAATCCGCGCAGGAAGCCCACGAGGCCGTGCGGCCTACGGATCCCACGCGCACCCCAGAAAATGTGAAGGCATATCTGACGCCCCAACAGTTCCGTCTCTATGATCTCATCTGGCGGCGCTTTACCGCATCGCAAATGCCTTCGGCAGTGTTTGATGCAACCGGCATTAATGTCGCGGCAAATGAATAAACCATCCGAGCCACGGGCTCTATCTTGAAATTTGATGGTTTTTTGAAGGTCTACCCCACAAAATTTGAGGATAACGAACTTCCCTCGGTGAAAAAGGGGCAGAAGCTCGAACTCAAAGAGCTCAAACCGGAACAGCACTTCACTCAACCGCCGGCACGTTTCAATGAGGCGTCCCTCATCAAGATTTTAGAGAAAGAAGGCATCGGACGGCCATCTACCTATGCTCCCATTATTTCCACCGTCCAGGCCCGTAACTATGTCAACAAAGACAAGAGCCGCTATTTTCATCCCACAGAAATTGGTATGATGGTCAACGACCTGCTCGTGGAGCATTTTCCCGAAGTCGTAGACGTCACCTTTACCTCAACCATGGAAGACGAGCTTGATGATATCGCCACCGGCAAAGCCAAATGGGTGCCCGTCATACGGGATTTTTATGATCCGTTTGCCAAACGGCTTGCGTCAAAATACGACGAAGTGAAAAAAGAAACCGTCACCCAGCAGGAACGGACGGGACAAAAGTGCGACAAGTGCGGCATTGGTGAAATGGTAGTGAAAATGGGCCGCTACGGAAAATTCGTCGCGTGCTCACGCTTCCCCGAGTGTAAAAACATCCTCAAGGCCGCCAAGGCGCCCGTGGAAACAACGGGGGAAAAATGCGATAAGTGCGGCGAAGGAGACATGCTTATCCGTACCGGTCGGTTTGGCAAGTTTATGGCCTGCAACCGCTATCCGAAGTGTAAGAACACGAAGAAAATCGATGGCGAAAAGCCGCAAGAAAGTTCGACAAGCAAAGGAGAGGAGCATGAAGAAGTTCTTTGAAGGTGAAGTGATAACGGCACGAGGATCTCCGATACCATCTTTTCTTCTGCCTCCCACCGTTCGAACACGCTTCACGGTAGAAGAAATCAGAAGGAGGTTGTACAAACAGCAAGAGAGCATTCTCCAGAGCACCACAGAAGTTCCCAAGAGGATAAAGAGTTCCAGGAAAGGCGCAGGGAGGAGGTAAAGATCTGTGATGTGCTACCGCGAGGGCGGCGGACCAGACGGTTAGTTGTGCGAGGGGTGGGCACTGCCCACCCCTGTCTTTTAATCAATAATGTTTTTCGCTACCGTATTGAGCTCTTCGAGGTTGGCAAATTTGATGGCAATCGTGCCGCCCGTTCCGCCCGCTCTGATCAGCACAGGCACCTTGAGTTTGCCGGTAAGATTCTGTTCCAGTTCCTCAAACCGACGATCTGGTTTGCCTGCACCCGTTGGTTTGGCACGCGAAGCGGTGCGCTCAGTATCTTTTGACGAAAATCCGCCTTTGAGAATTTGCTCGTAGACCTCCTTTTGTTTTGCTTGATTGTCAAACGCAAGCAACGCGCGGGCATGGGAAGCTGTGATGCGTCCATCTCGTAGGGCATCGCGGATATAATTGGGCAATTTCAGAAGTCGCAATGAGTTCGCAACCGCTTCACGCGATTTGGCAACTTTTATCGCAATATCTTTCTGGGTGAGACCGAACTCGCCTTGCAGGCGATCATATGCCTGCGCCTCTTCCAGCGCATTGAGGTCTTCCCGCTGAAGATTTTCGATGAGCGCCATTTCCAAACGCTGGGATTTCCCGTCGTCAATGTCGTCGCGAATGATAACCGGCACATGAGGCAATCCAGCGAGTTGGGCAGCGCGCAGCCGTCGCTCCCCCGCAATGAGCTGGTAGAACACGTCCATGCCTCGCGGTGTCCGATCCTCCATTTTTGCCACGAGCAACGGTTGGAGAATGCCATACTTCCGGATTGACGTTGCAAGCTCCGCAAGAGTATCTTTATCAAAATCTTTTCTCGGCTGATCAGGGTTGGAGCGGATTTTTCCCACCTCAACATAGAAGATATTCTCTTTATCATTGACCGCATTGGAAGTAACCGACGCAGGAATAAGCGATCCGAGTCCTTTGCCAAGTCCAAATAGTTTTTTCGTCATGCCATTTTAATAATTTCCTCGGCAAGTCGTCGGTACGCGTGTGCTGCTTTCGAATTGGGATCGAACTGCAGGATTGTTTTCCCGAAACTGGGCGCCTCTGCCAGCGAAATGGTGCGTGGGATCACGGCGTCAAACACACGTCCCGGAAAATGCTTTACCACTTCGTTGAGCACGTGCTGCGCCAACTGGTTGCGCTTATCATACATTGTAAGCACAACGCCGAGGACCTGCAAATCGGGATTCAGCCCGCCGCGCACCAATTCCACGGTATGCAGGAGCTGTCCCAGCCCTTCCAGGGCGTAATATTCGCACTGTACGGGAATGATCACCCGCTCTGCGGCCGCCAGAGCGTTAATCGTCAATAAGCCCAGCGACGGCGGGCAGTCAATGATGATATAATCGTAATTCGTCCGCAGACTATTGAGTACTTTCTTCAGTCGCATCTCGCGTTCGTGCATGGATACCAATTCTACCGTAGCCCCCGCCAAACTCTGCGCGGCAGGCAATATGTCAAAACCGAACAGCGATGTTTTGTGGAGCAGTGATACCGGATTTTGGTCGTTGATAAGCGAGTGATAGATATTGTCACTCTCGGCCGCCAGACGCACCCCTACGCCCACGCTGGCATTGGCTTGAGAATCCAAATCAACGAGTAGTACGTACTTGCCCAATGCAGTTAAATACGCCCCCAGATTGACCGCGGTAGTGGTTTTCCCAACGCCCCCTTTTTGGTTGCAGACGGCTATGACTCTGGCCATAGAATATTCTTCATCATATCATCGTAGATAGAAAAAGAAAGTTGAAAAAATCAACAAAAAATGATAGAATAAGCACTCAAAGCCCGAGTGATGGAATGGAATACATGTACGACTCAAAATCGTATGGCCTCACGGCCGTGTGGGTTCAAGTCCCACCTCGGGCACTTTTGTTCCTTGGGAGGAAATCGTGATCCTTGGTAAATGTCGTCTCTGCGAGAGAAAGAAACCCGTTCGGATGAATCGAAAGCTCAAGCGACGTATATGCCAGGCGTGCTATCGCCTCACAAACACTGGCATCTGCGTCTCGTGTAACCAGGACCGTCCCATATCGGTTCGCCTCCCGAATGGCGAGTTAATATGCGATAGCTGTTATGGCCGCGAGTGCAATTTCCAGCGATGCGACAACTGCGGGTTCCTGAAGCACATAACCCTTCGCAAGCCGAGTGGCGAAGTCATCTGCAAGAACTGTTACCAGAAAACCTATATCCGGCCCGCAGAGATGTGCGGGATGTGCGGACAGGATAAACCCGTTGCGATGCGTCTGAACAAGAAGCCCGTTTGCAAAACTTGCTATGACGCATGGTTTCGCACCCCCGAGTCACAAGCTTCCCGAAACGCGTAGAGGCGCAGGAACCAGTATGGTTACCTGCGCCTTCTATTTTGCAAAAACGAAGAGGGCGACCGACACTATAGCAAGAGTCTCATCTTAGGCACTATGTTACAGTTCTAAAATTTTCATGAGTTCTTCCGGCCGCGTCGCGCCTACACGAAGAATTTTTGGCCTTGTATTGCTCACATCAAGCACCGTTGAAGGCCCCGACGGTGGTAGCACGCCAGCATCGATGACTAAGTCCGGTTGATAGCTTGCCTGCTCGAATTCTTGGAGTACCGCACTGATATCGCGGAGTCCTTCGTGGCCAGAAACATTTGCAGACGCCCCCGTGAGTGGGTACCCAAACGCATCAAGCAGTGCATTTACGAACGGGTGTTCGCACACACGCAAGGCCACCGTATGCATACCGCCAGTGGTATCGCCCGGCACAATGTCTTTCTTTGGTAATACAAGGGTCACCTGCCCAGGCCAGACGGCTCTGGCAATATCTTTATTCCTGCCTTCGATGTGCGCAAGCTCGCTCGCCCAGAATAAATTGCGTGCAAGAATCGGGAGTGCTTTTTCTGTACTTCGCTCCTTAATTCTAAAAATCTTGCGTACCGCGACTGGATTGAGCGCATTAGCACCAAGCCCATAGACCGTATCGGTCGGATACACCACCGTTCCGCTGTATTCCAGCGTACGGACTGCTTCTTGGACTGCCATGGGCCAATCGGCTTCGGACTGCAGAGAAATAATCCGCATACTTTTGATTATAGCAGAAACTAAAACCCGCCAGTGGGGCGGATTTAGCTATTCGATTGCCGTTGCTTCTTGGGCAGACGCTGGAGGTTCTACGGGTGTTGCTTCTATCTCTTGTTTCTCTGTGGTCGGTTCTTGTGGCTTGTCGCTTGTGGCTTGTCGCTTTTTTGGTTTCCAACTCGCCATTTTGGGACGATCCCACATCTTATAGTTGACCATCAGATTATTGACCGTAGGCGAGATCTGCGCACCTTTGCCCATCCAATAGTCCACCCGTTCACGATTTACCTGAAATTGTTTTTGGTGGGGATTATAAGTACCGAGCAACTCCTGGAATTCCCCTTTTGGTTTCTTTGTGTGTTCGTTTAAAACAACCCGAAAATAGGCCTGTCCTTTCTTGCCGATGCGCTGGAGCCGAATCATCAACATAAGTGTGGTATATTCTATCAGACGGAGAAGAGAATGGCAAGGTTATCTGCCCGAGCAGGTTATTGCCATTTTTTCACGGTAAGCGCCCGTTCGGCCGCAGATTGTTGAGCATCCTGCTTAGAGGGACCTTCTCCCGATGCCACCAATTCCTTGCCTAGAAACACTCCCACCTTAAATTGCCGTGCATGGTCAGGACCCCACTCTTCCAACACTTCATAGGTGGGAGTAATGCCCACGCGTTCCTGTGCTTGTTCTTGAAACAAGCTCTTGGCATCCCGATAGAGCTTATGTTCAATGATTGTTGGGAGTTTTGTCAGTACAAAGCGTTCAATAAACGTTTTTGCTGGTGCATAGCCGCCATCCAAATAAATTGCACCGATGACCGCTTCCATGGCGTTGGCTAAAATATATTGTCGCGCGCGGCCTGTATCGCGAGATTCTCCTTTGGAGAGGAGAATGTAGTCGTTCAAACCGAATTCGCCGGAAATATCTGCCAACATATTTGCGTTGACCAGTGCCGCACGCCAGTTGGTAAGTTCGCCTTCCGGGTTGGGATGGGTGATATAGAGATATTCGGTGACTATTAGCTCAAGTACCGCATCACCGAGGAATTCAAGGCGCTCATTGTGGTCCCTTTGCCATTCGGGATTTTCATTGAGGTAGGAACGATGGGTGAGCGCTTGCTCCAAAAACTGCGCATTACGAAATGTATACCCAATGCGCTCTTGCAATTCGGAATGAGATACAGTGTTCACGCGGTGCTCTCGCGTACGAGCTTATGGGTTTTTCACCTGCCTGCGCAGGCAGGCCTCGAGCGAACAGCCAAGAAGCTCGCGAGCGAATATTATCGTAATTCTTTACTTTTTACCTCGGGTTCCCCGTCCTTGCTCTGGCGCGCTGGAGGCGCATCGTTTTTACCCGGCTCCCCGATCTCGCGGTAGACCGTACCGAGCACGCCGTTGACGAATTTTCCCGATGACTCGCCGCCAAATGACTTCGCCAGTTCTATCGCTTCGTTAATCGCCACCTTGGGAGGCACCTCGCCGCGGTTACCAAACAAAAGTTCGTACAGACCGAGGCGTAATACATTGCGATCCACAATCGCAATTTGCTCCAATGGCCATTGTGGCGCGGCTTTTTCAATAATGGCATCGAGCTGGCTTTGGTGCTCAATGACGCCGTTGATCAGCACCCGTATAAAACTGGTGTCGTCAACGCCAGATGCAAATTCCTGAATGTTGCGATTGGTGATCTCCTCAAGGAGGGCGGTATTCCGACCTTTAAAATCCCATTCATAGAGGGACTGCATCGCAACTGAACGTGAAAGATGTCGAGATGCCATTACAAAAGAACTTACTTGCCTCCTGCTTTCCGGCGCTTCTCCTGTTTCTTCAACTGTCGCGCCAGGACTGGCAGTACCTGCCGGCCTTTATAGAAGCCGCAGTACTTACATACCGTGTGGGACGGGATCATTTTTTTGCATTGAGAACACGCAGCCAGTTTTTTAGCACGGAGCGCTAAGTGACTGCGTCGTCTGCCTTGCCGGCCTTTTGCTAAATGGTGTCGTGGTACTGCCATGTATAAGGTTTCTTCAAGAAACCTAAACACTATACCAAAAAAATGAGATTTTACAAGTCTCTGTTGGCTTGTCCACAATTGCTCCCTCCATCACATGACGCTAGAATACAACTGTCACGGAACCTCTGTTCGCCCATGGCGGACGATGATCTCTATGCGTTTTGTACACCTCCACACTCATTCTCACTATTCTCTGCTGGATGGACTGTCAAAGATCGACGAATTAATTGCCCGCGCAAAAGAACACGGCATGGATGCGCTTGCGCTGACCGACCACGGCGTACTCTACGGCGCGATTGAATTTTATCAGAAGGCAAAAAAGGCCGGTATCAAGCCCATTATTGGCTGCGAGATGTATATTGCCGACGGAAGTATGCACGACAAGCGGCCCGGCATTGATGACAAACGTTTTCACCTCATACTCCTGGCCGCTGACAACACGGGTTACAAGAATCTCATTAAACTTGTCACTGCCGCACACCTGGAGGGCTTCTACTACAAACCACGCATTGACAAGGAATTCCTGCGCAATCACACCCAGGGGCTTATTGCATTGTCGGGATGTCTTGCTGGCGAGGTCTCGCGCGCACTCACCGCAGGTAACTTTGAAAAAGCAAAGCAGGTCGCTCTCGAATATCAGAGCATGTTCGGACCGGACAATTATTTCATCGAGCTTCAGCAACACCTCAACATTCCGGAACAGAATCAGGTCACGCCACAACTCGTGCGCCTGGCGCAAGAAACCGGTATCCCTATGGTGGCGACCCAAGACTCCCACTACATCCACAGCGACGACGCGCATGCGCACGATATTCTTCTAGCAGTTCAAACAGGTAACAAACTCGACGACAAAGACCGTTTCTCCATGAATCAGGATGATTTTTCTCTGCTTGGGACAGAGCAACTCCAACAAAAATTCGCAACTATTGACCCTGCCTTAGCACAAGAAGCATTTGAAAACACCGCTCGCATTGCCGAACGCTGCAACGTAGAGATTGAACTTGGTAAGGCACAGCTGCCGCCTTTTCCCCTGCCCGCTGGCTATCGAGAGCCATTCGACTATCTCAAACAGCTCGCCTATCGCGGGCTCACTGAACGCTTCGGAAACGAGCCAAATTCTGAGATCATCAAGCGGTTTGAATACGAACTGGGCATTATCCGGGAAACCGGCTTTGCCTCCTATTTTTTGATTGTTCAGGATTTTGTGAACTGGGCTCGCGCCAATGGCATTGTTGCTGGCCCCGGCCGTGGATCAGCTGCGGGAAGTCTCGTATCCTACGTTCTCAACATCACCAATATTGACCCGATGAAATATAACCTTCTGTTCGAGCGATTTTTGAACCCGGAGCGTATCTCTATGCCCGATATTGACTTGGACTTTCCGGACACACGGCGAGATGAGGTGCTTCGCTACGTGGCAAACAAATACGGCAAAGATCATGTGGCGCAGGTAATCACGTTCGGTACCATGGCCGCTCGCGGCGGGATTCGCGATGCGGGCCGGGCATTGGGGTATTCATACGATTTCTGCGACCGGATTGCGAAAATGATCCCTTCTAATCCCAACCAAAATGAGAAAAATGGGCATCTTGCACACTGCCTGGAAACGGTTGATGAACTCAAGCAGGCATATCGCGAGAATACTGATGTAAAAAAAGTAATAGATGCTGCCACGCGTCTTGAGGGCGTCGCTCGCCATTCATCAACCCATGCATGCGCCGTGGTCATCACGCCAAAGCCCTTGACTGAATACCTACCGCTCCAGCAAGGCACAAATGAAGGAGATGTCATCACCCAATATGAGATGCACGCCGTTGAAGACCTTGGTCTCTTGAAAATGGATTTTCTCGGTCTCGCGAATCTCACTATCATCGAAGATACTATTAGAATGATCGAACGGAATCATGGGATAAAGATCGATATTAATACGATCCCCCTGGATGATGAAAAAACATTCCAGCTTCTCCAAAAAGCGCAGACAACCGGCGTATTTCAACTAGAGAGCTCGGGCATGAAACGGTATCTCAAAGAACTCCGTCCCACCAGAATCGAAGATATCATTGCTATGGTTGCATTGTATCGTCCAGGGCCCATGGACCTGATCCCGCAATTTATCGCTCGGAAGCACGGCAAGAGCAAGATTGAGTCAATCCACCCTGTGATAGATAAAACTCTCGAAAATACGTATGGGGTCATCGTGTATCAGGAGCAAGTCATGGATATGGCCACCCAGCTTGCCGGTTTAACAAAAGGCGAAGGATACCTGCTCATTAAGGCAGTCGGTAAAAAAATCAGGGTCTTGCTCGACGAACAAAAAGATAAATTCATTAACGGGTGCCTCGACAATAAAATATCTTCACAGGTTGCCAAACGCGTATGGGAATTGATTGAACCTTTTGCCCGATACGGTTTTAATAAAGCCCATTCTGCCTGCTATGCTACCATCGGATACCAAACCGCATATCTGAAAGCACACTACCCCGCAGAATTTATGGCCGCATTCATGAATTCCGAGACCGGTGATGTTGAACGTGTTGCGTTCCTCATCGAAGAGTGCCGTCAGATGGGTATTGCAGTTCTGCCACCGTCAATCAACGAGAGTTTTGAGCAGTTTACCGTGGTTCCGGCAGAGACTCCGTCAATACGCTTTGGATTAACTGCGGTAAAAAATGTGGGGGCGAATGTAGTAAGTGCCATTATCCAGGAACGAACATCCGGCGGAGCATTTAAACACATCGAGGATTTCGTCACCCGCGTTGCGAACAAGGATTTGAACAAAAAATCGCTTGAATCACTCGTAAAGTGCGGTGCCATGGAAACATTCGGCGAGCGCAATGCCCTCCTGGCAAATCTTGACACCTTACTCGCCTACGCACGGGAACGACAGAAACAATCGTCAATTGGTCAAACCAGCTTATTCGGGGACGAAGCTGTCACACTCCCCGCACTCCGTTTGGTCTCGGCTGAACCAGCGGCACGGGCCGATATGCTCGCGTGGGAAAAGGAATTACTGGGCCTTTACGTTTCAGCGCATCCATTAAGTCAGTTCCAACCCCACCTGAAGCTGGAGCGGGTGCTCTCCATTAAAGACGCAACTGCTAATGGACACGAATCCGTTAGAATCGCAGGCATTATCACCAAAACACAAAAGATTCTCACCAAGAGCGGTAAGCCCATGGTTTTTTCATGGCTTGAGGATTTGAGCTCAAAGATTGAAGTGGTGGTATTCCCGAACCTTTTGGAGCAAAACCCTGATGCATGGCTGGAAAATAAAGTGGTCATCCTTCAAGGGCGCATTAACGATCGCGACGGTACGCCAAAGTTCCTCTGCGATTCGGTAAAGCCGATCGCCTCGCTGGCGTAATAAAAAGGTGCCCCGGATGTTACTCCGGGGCTGTTTTACGTTGTCTGCACAACTACTGCCTCGTGGCAGTTGTCCATCCCTCGCTAAGCCAGTCGGGTTCGGCCCGTCGATGGAGCTTCTCGCATTCGTGCTCACACGCCCTTGCCACCTCCCGCGTGGCCAGATATGCTGCCTGCTTCTCTGTAATCCCCCTTGGCCCGCTCATGAGCATCTGCATCGCCCTCAAGAGCGCTCCCCGCACTCGCTGGCGCACATCGCGGCGGATCGTTGTACGAATCTCGACCGTTACTCGCTTTTTCCCCTTCACCAGATCCTCCTAGGGCGATACCGTACTAAAATTGCATCAAAAAGGAAAGCGGAGCCACGACGGCCCCGCCTGCTATCCACAACTCACCCGACAACAGCAAGCCCTCGATGATTTCTGTTATCACTGAGAGTCCTGTGCCGATTTCCCTGAAACTCTCCAAGGGCTTGTCCCTCAAGAATTCCGTTGAGAACTTCCCGCACCAGCGCGCGTGCCGAGCGTGTAGCATCACGTACTGGAATGCCACATTCTTCTATGATCCGATTTGCGGTCTCTCGAATAAGCAGGTTCATGGGCGTTTCCAGCAACACGGCGGCTCGCTGGCGAACTGCTGGTTTGACCTCTTTGTGTAGGTGCCTCTGGCGTTGCGACCAGTCGTGTGCCAACGTTTCACGAGATATCGACATTGCTTTCTCCTCCCAGAAAGTCCCGTCTAATCTACCCCAAAATCAGGAAATAACAAGCCCTTCCTTCATCCGCATTTCTTTGATAATCTGAATTGACATGCACAACCTAGAACATCTCCGTCATTCCCTCGCCCACCTCTTGGCCGCGGCAGTTTTGGAATTGTATCCTGATGCCAAACGCGCTATCGGTCCGGCCATCGAAAACGGTTTTTATTATGACTTCGAATTTAGCTCTCCCATTTCTAATGAGGACCTGCCCGCCATCGAAAAAAGAATGCGGGAGATTTTGAAGAAATGGTCAACATTTGAAAAGAAGGAGATCTCTGCGGATGAGGCACGCGAGCTTTTTAAAAATAACCCGTATAAGCTGGAGCTGATTAACGAGTATCAAAGTCAAGGACTCACGCTCTACACTTCCGGTTCATATACTGATCTTTGCCGCGGAGGCCACGTCGAAAATGCCAAAGACATCGATCCGAAAGCGTTTAAGCTCACCCACACCGCAGGCGCCTACTGGCGAGGAGACGAAAAGAATAAAATGTTGACCCGCATCTACGGACTTGCTTTTACGACCGCAAAAGAACTTGAAGACCACGTGGTAATGCTGGAGGAAGCAAAAAAACGCGATCACAAAAAATTGGGTCAGGAACTAGACTTGTTCGTTTTTTCAGAACTGGTGGGCAGCGGCTTACCTCTCTGGACTCCGAAAGGTACTTTGATACGGAATCTTCTCGATTCTTTCGTTTGGGAATTGCGTAAAGCACGTGGTTATCAGCAAGTCGATATCCCCCATATCACCAAAAAGGATCTCTACGAGAAAAGTGGCCACTGGGAAAAATTTAAGGACGACTTATTTAAGATTAATACTCGGGAGGGACATGTGTTTGCCATGAAACCAATGAATTGCCCTCACCATATTCAAATCTACGATCGCAAACCATGGAGTTATCGCGAACTACCCCAGCGCTATGCCTCTACAACCAAGGTGTACCGAGACGAGCAATCAGGAGAACTAGCCGGATTATCTCGCGTACGGGCAATCACTCAGGACGATGCACATGTCTTTTGCCGAGAAAGACGGGCAAAAGAAGAATTCCTTAAAATCTGGGATATCGTCCATGAATTTTACCAAGTATTCGGCTTTATGATGCGCGTTCGGGTTTCCCTTCACGATCCTGCACATCCAGAAAAATATCTCGGGGACACAGCCCGATGGACAACAGCAGAAAAGATGCTTCGCGAGATTGCCCAAGAAAAGAATGCAGACACTTTTGACGGTATTGGCGAGGCGAATTTCTACGGCCCAAAGCTTGATTTCCTCGCAAAAGACTCGCTGGGACGAGAATGGCAAGTCGCTACCATCCAGTTAGATATGAACATGCCTGAGCGATTTGATCTTTCGTGCACCAACGAAAGCGGAGAGAAAGAACGCATTGTAATGATCCATGCCGCTATTATGGGCTCTATCGAGCGATTCTTGTCAGTTCTTATTGAACATACGGCTGGAGCGTTTCCAACATGGCTTGCACCCGTACAGGCGGCCGTGCTGCCCATTTCCGACAAACAAAACGAATATGCGCAAAAGATTGCCCTGCAATTACAGAATTCCGGCGTGCGTGTCGAGGTGTACGACCAGAATGAAACCATCGGCAAAAAAATCCGCAATGCGGAACTACAGAAAATCCCCTATCTGCTCGTGGTAGGGCCAAAAGAAACCGACTCTGGCACCGCTGCTGTCCGCCAGCGCGGCAAAGGTGATATAGGACAGAAAAATCTCGATGACTTCGCCTCTCAAATCTCAAAAGAAGCTGCAACTCGCGCTTCGTGGTAATAAAATCCTTGTTATTCTAGGCCCCACGGCTTCGGGAAAGTCCGATTTGGCGATACAACTTGCGAAGAAGCTCAAGGGTGAAGTTATTTCCGCCGATTCACGCCAGGTATACCGTGGAATGGACATTGGCACCGGTAAAGTCACCAAGCGCGAACAACGGATAGTCCCTCATCGTCTACTTGATATCGCCGATCCAAAAAGAGATTTTAGTGTTGCTCGATACAAAAAACTTGCACAAAAAATACTCTGCGACATTCAAAAACGCAGCAAGCTTCCTATTATTGTTGGGGGCACAGGACTCTACATCGACGCGTTGTTGAATCGCGTTTCGTGGCCAGAAGTGCCGCCAAATAAAAAACTACGCGCGAAACTCGCGAAACAATCCACGGAACAATTATTTAAACAGCTTCAAAAGCTTGATCCGCGCCGAGCGAAAAGCATTGACCCCCATAACAAACACCGCCTTATCCGCGCCCTAGAAATTGTAGTAGGCACTGGCAAGCCGGTTCCTGTGCCGCTGAAAGGGGCTTCGGCAAGTAACGTTACCTGGATCGGGATAAATCCAGGTAAAGAAGAGCTTGCTCGTAACATCGAAAAACGCCTTACTGCACGCCTCGGGCAAGGGATGTTGAATGAAGTCAGGAAACTTCATCGATCCGGCGTTTCCTGGAAACGACTGGGGGGCTTCGGGCTCGAGTACCGCTGGATTGCCCGCTATCTCCAAAAAAAGATTTCGGAACAAGAGATGCGCGCTGGTCTCTTGCGAGACATCGTCCGCTATTCCAAGCGTCAGATGATGTGGTTCAAGCGCAACAAAGAGATTCGTTGGTTTACGACTGCTCAACACGCTCTTCGTGCTCTTTCGCGCGAGCGACTTCTTCTTTCTTAATTTCCTCAAATTGTCTTTGCTCGCGTTCTTTTGCAAGACCTATGTCATGCGCTGCCTGCTGTTGTGCCTGTCGAGCGAGCACTTGCTGATTTGGTTTCTGAAATCCGCCCACCTCTCCCGAACCGGTCAAAAGCGCCACGATCTTTTTAAAAAATATCATAATATCTTTTCTTTAATTAACCTCTCGACCATTTGCGGGTTTGCTTTGCCCTTCGATGCCGCCATTGTCTTACCAATAAGAAACTTGAGCGATGCCTCTTTCCCCTTTTTCAAATCTGTCACTGCCGCCGGATTGTCCATGATAACCTGACTGATAATCCTGTTTAATTCATCTTCGTCGGAGACCTGTCCAAGATCTTTTTCGTGAATGATGTGGTCCGGATTGAGACCGGTTTGTGCCATTTCCTTTAGTACTACTCCTGCAACTGAAGAAGAAACTGTGCCAGAAACTACAATTCTAGCAAATTGCCCAAACATTTCTGGAGTAACAACTTTGGGACCTGGCTTATAGACGTTAATCAGATAATTCGCTAAAAGTTTTATCGTTTTTATCTTATCAGCATCGTTCTCGGGGGCCCTAGCTGCAAATGCTTCACTAACAGCCTTCTCGAAGTCATCCCCAAGTGATTTGTTCGTCGTGAAAACTTCGACATCTGCCACGGGTAATGAATATTCTTTCGCAAAACGTTCCCTGCGTTTACTTGGTAATTCTGGCAGCACACTTTCGATGCCATTGATCTCTTCTTTTACCAACACCACTGGTGGCAAATCGGGCTCTGGAAAGTAGCGATAATCAGCAGAGCCCTCTTTGGTGCGCTGACTTACGGTGATTCCTTTGTTCTCATCCCACCCTCGCGTTTCTTGAACAATCTTTTCGCCATTTTCCAAAGCTTCCGTTTGCCGTTTTAACTCGTACTCCGCCGCACGCCCCGCGGCATTGATGGAATTGATGTTTTTAACCTCTACTTTCGTGCCAAGTTCTTTTGCTCCCTCCGGGGCAACAGAAATATTTACCTCAACGCGCATCTGCCCCTTTTCCATGTCAGCATCCGATGCGCCAAGATATCGGAGAATTAACCGCAGTTCTTGCGCGAACGCCACAACATCCTGCGACGTTCTTAAATCGGGCTTGGTGACCAATTCCATAAGAGGAATGCCGGCGCGATTGTAATCGACGAGCGTGGCATCGCCGTGTGATGTGTGCTGGAGGCGCCCCACGTCTTCCTCGAGATGAATCCGCTCTATGCGGATTCTTCTCGAGCCCTGAGCGCCAGCCGAAGGGTTACCTATTTCAAGCTTCCCACTGTGACAAAATGGCTTCTGAAATTGCGTAATCTGGTATCCCTTGGGTAAATCGGGATAGAAGTAGTTTTTGCGCTCAAAAAACGTCTCTGGATTGATGCTGCAGTCCAGCGCGAGCCCAACACCGATTATTTTTTTAATCGCTTCTGCATTCGCCACAGGCAGGGTGCCTGGATGACCCATACAAATGGGGCAAATATTGATGTTAGGACGTTTTTCATCGGGATCATTGAGCGAATCACAGAACATCTTTGTCTTGGTCTTCAGTTCCGCGTGTATCTCTAAACCAATTGTCGGAATATATTTCATAACTTACTCAATGTAGCACGATTTTTTGTTATATAGAAAGGGTAGAAATTTGACCAGCAATGATATTCCGGTATAGTATGCACCGAGGAGGAAGTATGTTCGATACCCCCATTACCGACACGGTAGTTTTGGTGGTGGATCCTGATCATCCACGTTTTGGCCAGATCGCCACCCCAGGGACACACGACTGGCGAGAAAGCGGCGAGCTCTCTCTGCGATTTCCCGACAACGAGAGAGTTATTGTTCACGACGGGCTCATGGAGGATGACCCGCCACCCCAAGCCATCATCTGGCACAAAAGGGAATCAAAACAGATGGTGCAAGCGCAAGAACGTCTCCCGGAAGCTAGGGAGAAGCTCGCCTGGGTCCGGCAAGTTGCCACCGCCAAACAGTCGCCGCGGGAACTGCGTGTGTTCGCCAAGAAGCTCTTCGTGAAGATCGCAACTGGACGAGCATGAGATGCACCACGTTCGAGAGGGGCGCTGCCTAGCAGCGTCCTTTTCATTAAAAGGATGCCCCGGAGCTGTGTCCCGGGGCAACAAAGGGTGTCTATCACAGTTTGTCCTGACCCTGGAAACGGGTTTCGCGCAGCTCGTCGTAAGACATATCCGGCGACTCGATCTCTTCGAATTGCAGGTGCACGATGCCCTGTGCTCCGTAGATCCTGACCGACACTGATGACGTGTTGGCGATGTGCAATCGCAAGCGCCCTTCCCACCCCGGATTGATGGATGCGATGTTTAAGCTGACGCCATGAGCCGCGTAGACCGTTTTACCCACACCGCGCGCGATGCAGGTACGCGGGATCTTGAAACGTTCCACGGTCATCCCCTCCACAAACGTGTGTGGGGGAATATCGTAGTGCGGGTCGGCAATCTTGACAGTAAACATCCTCTGATCCGGATCGAGGGGATCAAGGGTCTTGCCCGCTATCAGTGCATCGTTGAGCACAAGAATGCGCGGATCCAATCGCGCATCGTAGCCAGCAGGCTGAAGGCCATAGGAAGCGATGCTCGGCCCTGCAACTCGCCCGGAAAACGGACGGATGAGGCCGCGCTCGAGCGCCATCCTTGCAATCCATCGATCGTTTCTGACCATAGACACTCTCCTCTTCTCTCTGCAAAGAACACGACAGCGGCCCAATGGCCGCTGTCAGCTTACACGAAACAGGAAAATCTTCAAACTACTTGACGTCAATCCCCATCGAGCGGGCAGAGCCCTCGATAATTTTCATCGCCGCTTCTACGTCATTCGCGTTCAAATCTGCCATCTTTTGTTCGGCAATCTGACGCACTTGAGCTTTGGTAACGGTACCAACTTTGTTTTTGTTGGGCTCGCCTGAACCCTTTTCCAGGCCTGCCGCTACGCGCAAAAGGTATGCCGCTGGGGATGTGCGCAACTTAAAATCGAATGTTCGGTCTTCGTAGATAGAGATCTCGACAGGAACTACCTGCCCCATTTTGTCTTTGGTGGCTTCGTTGAACTGCGCGATGAACTGCCCCATGTTCACTCCATGAGGACCCAGCGCCGTACCCAATGATTGACCGGGTACTGCCTTGCCGCCTTCTAACTGTATCTTGATTTTCGCTTTTAGTTTTTTCGCCATGAATTTTACTTTATAAACTTTACAACTTTAAACTTGTTGAATTAGATTTTCTTTATCTGAAGAAAATCTAATTCAACCGGTGTTTCGCGTCCAAAAATGGTTATCAGTACTTTCACGCGGCCTTTCTCGTCATCCACTTCGGCAACTTTGCCGTCAAAGTCCTTGAATGGACCGTCGGTAATCTTCACGCGATCATTTACCGCCACGTCAATCTTATATTTCGGCTCTTCAATCCCCGTGCGCCGCAGTAATTCCTCAACCTCGGCATCGGAAAGTGGGGTGGGCACCGTGCCGGCACCGATAAAGCCCGTCACGTTAGGCGTATTGCGCACCACATACCAAGAATCGTCGTCGACGAGCATCTCCACCAAGACATAGCCGGGATAGATTTTTTCTTCGACGGTCTCGCGCTTGCCTCCTTTGATTTTGATTTTCTTTTCTTTGGGAACAAGAACATTAAATATTTTGTCCTCAAAACCGAGTGACTCGACGCGCTGCATAAGATTGCGAGCCACGTTATCCTCGTATCCCGAGTATGTATGGATCGCGTACCATTTGCGTTCAGCAGAGGTGATTTGTTTCGGCATGGCTTAGCGAGTAATGATAAAGTTCAGTAAACGTGAGAGGCCCAGATCAATAAGGCCAAGGTAGATAGCAATCACGAAAGTAATTGCAACGACCGTAAGCGTATACATCATTGTCTGACGGCGCGAAGGCCAGCTGACCTTCGCCAGCTCCGCGCGCACATCGCGCAAAAATGCTAGTAGATTTCCCATGATCTATGTATTGTAACCCTTCGCCGCGCTCAGGGTAAATCCTTTTCTTTAGAGAGAAAGGATTTAAAAACCGCCCGAGGGCGTACCACAGAATAGCACAGCTATTCTGAAATGTCTAATTTCAAATTTCTAATATCTAAACAATATCTAAGCACAAATGACCCGATGAAGTCTCTGAAGTCGTTAGAAATTAGATATTAGGAATTAGGATTTGCAGTTCAAAATCTAGATATCTAGATTTTGAACTGACTTAGCATGGGTCTGGATAAATTTCTTGCGGGGTAGAACATCCGATCCCATGAGCACATCAAAGAGACGGTTGGCTTCTTCGGCGTCTTCCACCGTCACTTGATACATAACGCGATTCGCCGGATTCATGGTCGTATCCCATAACTGGTCGGGATTCATCTCGCCCAAACCCTTGTAGCGCTGAATACCAACTCCTGGTTTTTTAGCCACGCCTTCCTCTTGCTCCTGCGTCACGACACCCTCATCACCCACCGGTGTAACTTCCCATCCTGTCATCCCCTTTTTTAGTTTGCCTTTCGCGGGGGCCTTACCATTGCCTGCCTTTTGATCGGTTGCATGACCAAATTCTTTCAGTGCTTTCTCTTTTTCACCGTCAGAGTAGACATAGCGCACCGTACTTCCCTTTTGCAGACGGTACAGTGGCGGTTGTGCGATATAGATGTGACCTGCATTGATGAGTTGCGGGAAATAGCGATAGAACAACGTCAAAAGGAGGGTGCGGATGTGGGCGCCGTCCACGTCGGCATCGGTCATAATGACTACCTTATGGTAACGGAGTTTGGCAATATCAAATTCTTCAGCAATGGCAGTACCCATTGCAATAATGAGCGCACGAATTTCCTGCGACGCGAGCATTTTATCTAAACGGGCTTTCTCGACGTTTAAAATCTTTCCCCGCAATGGCAAAATCGCCTGGGTGCGGCGATCGCGCCCCGATTTCGAGCTCCCGCCCGCCGAATCCCCCTCCACAATAAACAATTCTGATTCCGATGGGTCGCGGCTGGAGCAGTCGGCCAATTTGCCCGGCAGAGTCATGCCCTCCAGCGCCCCTTTGCGCAACACGGTTTCGCGTGCCGCTTTTGCGGCCATGCGCGCTTTGGATGCGAGAATAACTTTTTCCAGGATGCCGCGAGCGTCATTGGGGTTGCGCTCCAACCAGTCGGCAAATTCAGTGTTCATCACCGATTCCACGGCGGTACGCGCTTCGGTGTTGCCCAACTTTGCCTTGGTCTGCCCTTCAAATTGCAGTTCTTTTGACGCGATCTTCACCGAAACGATAGCGGTAAGCCCTTCGCGCACGTCATCGCCGGTCAGATTGTCGTCTTTTTCCTTGAGAAATCCGTTTTTGCGGGCATAGTCGTTGAGAGTGCGGGTTATCGCCGATTTGAATCCGGTGATATGCGTCCCGCCCTCAACGGTATGGATGTTGTTGGCAAATCCGATTTCATTGGTCTGTAAATCACTGATGTATTGAAGTGCGATTTCGACAAAAACAATATCCTGTTGTTTAGCCGCATAA
>JBBUGO010000028.1:32486-38611 GCA_038056025.1 Patescibacteria group bacterium | reverse complement strand
GAGAGGTGAAATACCTACTTACACTACGTATGAAAACGAGTTTATTGTCGCATTGAGGACACTTCTCGCCCGCTTTATGTGCGTCGTGCGGGCATTTCGGACATTTATTTTCGGCCATAACAGTAGTAAAACCTACTTAGAATGCCTTATTACATCGACCGCCCGCCAACGGGCAGGCACCTACTGCTATAGCACGGGCAATTTCCCCATGCAAGAGGGGAAAACACTACTTATTCGGCGTTGGACTCGGCGACAGTGACGCGTTGCCGATATTGATCGGCGCAACTTCTATAATCCTGTCTGCAACCGGATCATACAGAATCGCGCGCTTTGCATTGGTATAAATAAGGACCTTGTCGCCCTTTTTTGCATTCGCAAAAAAGGGCTGGTCGTGAAGCTGTTCCGGATCGGATACGGTGGCGATCGTCGGCTGTTCTCCTTCCGGCAAAATGATGAGGCGGGAAACGCTCGAAATGAGCGCCGCCGTTTCCTGCTCCGTCTCTTGGCGCGGATCTCCTGCAATGCTAGCGTACTTATCGTAAAAATAATAGCTTGTAGCTCCGAAGCCAAGCGCGACGATGGCGAGCGCGACAACAACCATGCGCTGGCGGTGCGCAGCCCACAACGATGCCCAACGCATCAACGCCGTCGGGGGACTCTGGGGTTTTGATTTATTGAGCGGCGGCATATGGCCAGTATAGCAGTATGGCGCTTATGGTCAATCGAAAAACTGAAGCGTCAGAAGCATATTGTCAAAAACTTCTACGCTGTTGCCCGGCATGGACTCGGCCAACGGCTTTTCTTCCCAATGGAACACGAGAAAGTAGTCGCTGCCGTCTATCGTTATCTTCGGCCCCACAAATATCTTTACCCTGCCCGCGCTCTCGCCCCCGTAGGTCCCATAATCAACCAGGTCGTATCTCATGAATTCCCTGCCGTCTATCATACCGACGGTGTCCGCCGCCCTCCTTTTGCTATTGTCTATCTGATACTTTAATTCCGTAAAATCAAAGATCTCGGCTAATACCAAATCAAACCACATGGGCGCCCTTGCTTCGTATTTGGTATAAAAATGAATCTTCTCCGGACTAAAGTATTGCCCCTCGTTGAACCAGTCCGCCGGATACTGAAATCTGAATTTATCGCTGATATCAGTACTGCCATGAAAGGTGTCGAATGCGAATGTTCTGTACTCGCTTGTTTCCTGAATCCCGCTGTTAGATTGCAGAATTGCGGTAGTGTTTTTAATGTCATTCTTTGTGAAAATAAAATAGCCCACCACCACGATAAGCGCGCCCACCGATATGACAAGAGTTTTTTTCATAGCTATCTGAATTTCACATGGGCACCGCGGATGGTAACTCCCCCCCTAATGCGTATTCCTGGAGTTCTCTTCTGTCCGATAACAATTCTGCTCGAATCTTCGGTAATGCTGTCGATGGAGGCGTTCATATAGGTGCTGGCATTGCTCGGAGGCACGTCGCTGTCAGTGGTAATAAGATACATAAATCCTTCAGTCCCTGTAGTAGCCGCTAACTGGACGCTCGTCCCCGTGTTGGTAATGCGCACATCATTTCCGCTAAACGCCACGTTGCACGTGGCGGAGGTGTCATCCGTGCCGAAGTCGTTAAACCCGCAGTCGCTTGATGCGGATATCGTCGGGCTTGTCCCCGCCCAGTACGTTTTAACGTTTTTGTGGTCCACAAAATCGCCGGCGGCCATGGAAGCGGCTCCTTCTCCAACATTTTTTAAAACAGTTTGAACACGATATTTCTGGTTTTTATTTAACGAGCCGCATGTGCTTTGCCGGCTGTTGTCGTCGGTCAGAGAGGTAGCACAAACCAGCGTGCCGTTGTCCCATGTATTCACTGCATCGCTGGTAGCAGTTGCTCCGGCCCAAATCTCAAAATCAGTTGCTCCGGTATCCCAGCTGAGATCGGGATTTAGCACAACCGGAGTGTATTTGATAACAATGATGCCATCACCGCCGGTACATCCACCGTTAGAACAAAGCGACCCTCCCCCTCCGCCACCACCATATAAACCGCCAAGACCGCCATCGCCGCCGTTATCTCCTGCTCCACCTCCGCCTCCGCCGGAACCAAATGTAGAAAGCCATTGCGTGCCGGCCGCGCCTTGACCACCTGCGGCGGCGACACCGCCTGCGCCACCGGCACCGGGAGCTGTTCCGGCACCGCCGGCCCCTGTCGTGCCTTCACCTCCACCGGTGCCTCCATATCCATTTCCACCGTTGCCGCCTTCACCGCTAGTCGGAACATCGCTGTTTGATCCGGCCGAAGAAGAACCGCCACCGGCGCCGCCGCCGCCGGAACCTTGAGCGAGGTCCGCCGTACCACCGTTTTTGCCCGTCCCATTCGCTCCAGTTATTGGTCCACCGGCACCGCCTCCCCCAGAGCTTCCATCGGTGGCGCCGCTTATGGAGCCACCGTTGCCCCCGGCATACTCAACTGTCCCGGAAGCACTGCCAGTATTTCCGCCAAGCGGAAGAGGAACTGCCGTATCATCGGCCGTACCGCCCTCTCCGCCTTCGGCTGAAACACAGAACGAAAGACCGGAGCCGGAACCGTTACAAGCAGCAAAGGTTGGCTTCCCGAACCAAGTGTGACCACCGCTACCGCCTCGACCTAAACTCCCGGGATTAGCACCGCCCGCCCCAACATTGAATGGTATGGAGCTACTAGCCGGGGCAAAACTGAGGTTAGTAATCTTCCCGTATCCTCCTCCGCCACCGCCTCCTGCTCGCCCGGCATTATCGGTATCTCCCCCGGTACCGCCTGCGCCGATGACCTGGATGCTGTTTGACGACGGGTTCCAATCAGCTGGCACAGGCCAAAGACCGCTTAAAGCGGAAACGCTTGCCACAGTAATAATCACCCATTTATCTCCGCCACCGTCAATAATATCGGCTTGTGCTTGTTCGGTTTTGGGAATTATCTTCGCGGCCTTATCGGGCAAATAAGGGTGTATTAAATCCCCAAAGGGCAAGAAAGTGAGGGCAGTAACGGTGATAAAAACCGCCGAAGACCTCAGAATTTTGAGAAGTTTATGGTTCATAGAATGTCCGGTACCGCTTCTGGCGCTGGTTCGGGAGCTGGTTCCGGAGTAGATTCGACGGGCTCACTAACGTCGGTCGGCTCGGCCGTTGGTTCCGGAGTAGGCGTTGCCTCTATGGTCTCAGTGCTTGGCGTTACGCTCTGTTCTGGCGTCGGTGTTGGTTCGATCGTTGGCCCCGGTGTTACCTCCTCGCTCTGTCCCTGCTGTTCCTGCGCAGGCACAGGCGTAGGAGACGCAGACTCTTCTATAACCTCCGGCGTCGGTTCGGATACTGGCTCAGAGGTAGGCGCCGGTGTCGCCGAAAGCAACGGAGTTGAAGACCCAGAATCGCTAGGTGGAGAACTGGACGGTGCAGGCGCTATCGGCGAGAAAAACGTCTTTGCGTCTTTGATTGCCAATGCCATCCAGCTGAACTGCACGTCGAACGGCGCCGGTTTATTCAATCTGATAGTAAATCCTTTCGCACTCTTGTTGCTTACGATGTATCTAATATCGCTATCAAACAGCAACTGCTCGTCCGCCTCGCTAGCCAACTTGTCCGCCGTAGTTTCAGCAGAGGCGGAAGCCCTATTTAATGTTATGGTCGCATTTACCACCGGCTGGTTCAGATATTCCCTCTCAAAAGAAACGCTGGCGAATGTTGCACCTTCAGAAACCACGAGGAATCCACCGGTATCGGAGTCAAAGTACGGCCGGCCGAAGAACTCAATATCGCTGTTGAACACTAACATTTCGCCATTAGAGCCAATCGAGTCAACTATCAGGCCATTATTGAATACCGTCGGACCGGCCACCGACAATCCCCCGCCGAGAGACAAGTGCTCGTTCGGATCGAACGAAGAACTTACTAGCGCCGTAAGATCGGTCAATCTACTCTCGATCCTCACAAATTCGGCGGAGTGCGACGCAAACCGCGCTCTAAATTGAGCATCTGAATCGGATAATGTGCCGATCTGCCCACCTATCAGTGCCAATCTCTCGCCAAGCAATAAAATTTGACTGCTTGTTTCCTGGCTGTTGCCGGCTAATTCATAGCTTAATGAAGAGAGTTGCTCTGTCCATATGTCAAAGCCCAATATTTCTTTTGCATTTATTCTGTCCGCAAATAATTCTTTGGTGTGGATCTCCGGCGAAACGACTTCCAGGCCGGCCGCAAGCGTGCCTACATAGAAATCTTGGGTAGAACTCTTGGTTTCAGAACCATCCTTGCTCCTTTGAACAAGCTGACTCAGCAATTTGTGTTCAAACAAGAGATCGTCTCTGGTAGTCCCGGCGATTGAATCCAACGACAAACCGCCGAAGAACCCGGTCTGGATAAATATCACCACATTGCCTATCTCATTGCCAGAATAAGGCGTCAATGCCTGGCCTATTGTCTGGCCTGCTTGAGTCGCTTTCATCGCTATGCCCGGAATAGTAGCTGAATTTGTAAGGTAATCACCCGCCGCAATGGGTCCATTTTCGGTTGACACCTTCACAGGAACACGTCCCGCCAACGCTATCGGCACATAGCCGGGCATCGGCTTCGTTGTTTCAATACCGGTCAGAAATGAAGTCCCGGTTATCAAAGCGGCCGGATTCGTGGAAATGACACCGATAGCGATGGAGCCGGGTGTCGCTCTGACAACATTATCCGAACCGCTGTCGGTGATAGAAACAACCTCGCCGGCAACCAGGGTATCGTTATCTGTAGGGAAGTTTTCCGCTAAGTCAATGCATCCGGCGCTGGGTGTGCTCACGCCGGTGCAGTTAGAAGCCGCTCCATGAGAATTTATACTGCCGCGCAATCCTAATGTGCCGGCATTGCTCATTGAAGCCAAGGTTAAGCTGTTCGAATTCGTAACCCATAAGACTCCGTGTGGGAGCGGCCCGGCCGCAGAAGTTGATGCCGGAACTTGAATAACTAAAGCGCTGGTTCCGGCTGTGGTTAAATTAGTCGCAATGATATCAATGCCCGGGTTGGAGGCGGATGAAGTGGTATCGACGGTAAATATATCGTCGCTCGTTCCGCCCGTGCCATCACCGATAACAAACGCTCTCGCTGAGGCTTTATCAAGAACGAACGGATTCGAGAGAGAGACGCCACCGCTAAAGGTCCACAACCCCGTGATAGATTGCGCTGCTGACCTCGATGCTGGTCCATTGTCCCAATCAAGCCTCACATAGGACGCAGAGGCGTCAGGAGAGCCGAAGGATACCGTGAACATATTGGCATCAAAGGAGATGGAGCCGAAGTGGGTGCCGAAGGAGCCGCCCGAATTGATGAGTTCAATGCCTCCGAACGAGCCCCCTCCCCCCGTCTGGTCCGTGACACAACTAAAGGTGCCGGCATCCCATTGGAGCTTGTTGGAGGAACCGCAGTTGGCAAGGGATGCTCCCCACAGGGTGGTGGTGGAGACCGAGGCGGCATTGATGCCAGAGGATACGATGAGGTCGCCGGTGATGGAATGAGAAGCTGTAGCACCGAAGGAGACCTTGCTGCCCCTGACGGTAAAGACATTGGAGCCTACCTCAAAGTTCCCTGTCACCGAGGCAGTGTTGGAGAATGTGGCGGCTCCAGTCACTCCCAGTGTTCCTCCGGTATTCAGTGAGCCCGCGGTTACACTGTTGGTGGCGGTCAGTGACTTGGCAGTGTTCAGCGACCCGGCAAAGGAGTTTGAGACAGCCGTGAGCGAGTTGATGCCGTTGGCGGTAACGGTCTTGCCGGAGGTGAGGGAGAGCAATGTGTTGAGTGAGCCAGAGAAGGAGTTGGAGCCGACGTTGGTGGAGTTAAAGATGCCTCTGGTAACAATATTCCCCGAAGCCGATGCCGAGGTGAACTCGAGAACATTGAACTGGGTAGAGGCGGCATTGAAGGTCCAGTTACCCCCGATGCTCTGGGTAGCAGAGCGTGAGGCGGGACCGTTGGTCCAGTTTAAATCAATGTCAAAGTACGTGGAGGCGTCAGAGACGGTGAACTTGCCGGCATCAAAGGAGACCGAGGCATACTTAGGGCCGGCATCTAAGGTGCCGGAGGTAAAGATTTCAATGTTGCTTCCACCGCCGCCACC
>JBBUGO010000028.1:27585-32386 GCA_038056025.1 Patescibacteria group bacterium | reverse complement strand
AAAGGAATTGGAGCCCGTGCCGATGCCGAGGAAACGGGCGCCCGCGGAGACATCCGTGGTGGCATGGAGGCCCAGAGCAGTGTTCAGCGACCCGGCAAAGGAGTTTGAGACAGCCGTGAGCGAGTTGATGCCGTTGGCGGTAACGGTCTTGCCGGAGGTGAGGGAGAGCAATGTGTTGAGTGAGCCAGAGAAGGAGTTGGAGCCGACGTTGGTGGAGTTAAAGATGCCTCTGGTAACAATATTCCCCGAAGCCGATGCCGAGGTGAACTCGAGAACATTGAACTGGGTAGAGGCGGCATTGAAGGTCCAGTTACCCCCGATGCTCTGGGTAGCAGAGCGTGAGGCGGGACCGTTGGTCCAATCGAGTTTAACAAGAGCGCCTGCGGGATAGGTAATATTAAAATGAGGTGCCGCAAATGATATAGAGGAAACTTTCGTCCCGTCGGGAGTGCCTTCGCCGATATCGATAAGAGCGCCAGCACTGCCTACATCATCGTCAGCACAAGAGAAGGTGCCGCTCGTGCTATCCCATAACAATGTCTTGTTGCCGACGGTACCATCACAATCAGTCAGCCCCGCCCCAAAGAACTT
This sequence comes from Patescibacteria group bacterium, assembly GCA_038056025.1. Classification (GTDB taxonomy): domain Bacteria; phylum Patescibacteriota; class Minisyncoccia; order 2-02-FULL-40-12; family GWA2-44-9; genus JBBUGO01. Next base: position 31,795 of record JBBUGO010000028.1, on the reverse strand, counting down.
GGAAGACGAAGCGGCACCAGTGACTTCGAAATTTCCCGTGGTCGAAGCGTTATTGTCGAATATCCAAAATCCGGTAACGGTTTCGTCTTGAGACAATGATGCAGGGCCCCCGGTGCCCCAATCAAGAGATACTGACGCATGGGTCCCATTACTACCCAGTACAAAATGTGAACTATTGAAAGAGAGGGAAGCGGTTGTATTGAAATCGCCGGAATATCCCTCGCGAGTCTGCAGTGTGGTGCCTCCGCCTCCCCCATCCTCCCCACAGGAAAATGTGCCTGTCGTTGCATCCCAGTTGAGAGTCGCCTCTTCACTATTACAATCGGTAAGCCCTCCTCCGGTATACTGCACGGCAGAAATCGCTGTATTTATCGTCAAACCCCCCGTCACGGTGCCTGAGCCGTTCAACGTCAGGGTCTTGGTAGTAACGGTATCGGCATTGACGGTTGCGGTGTTCGTGACTGTATCTGCCTGCCGTATGCCAGCCGATCCCGTCGGGAGCACAAGCATAGTCGGAATGTTGCGGAGCCGTTCGTTGATGACTCCAAAATCCAACTGACTCTGGCGCACAAAATCCTCAAGAACAGCGAGTCGTGCAGTGACATTCAAAGGAGATGGCGTAGCCCCCACTATTACTGTTTCGCGAATAATTGGAGAAGTTTTTGGGGCTGGTCTATACAAAGTTTCCTGAACTGGTTTATACAAGGAATCTTGAGATTCTTTGGTAAGATCTGTTTTTGTAAAGAGTGATCTTACATCCTCAAAAATACCTCCAAACGAAAAAAAGGCATCGAAAATAGCCGCATACAGATCGTCCTTGCCTGTTGTTATTGCCGAGTGGGCAAGGTAAACAACTTCACTGCGCAATGCGATCAGCGCCTGACGCGCGCGCGTGAAAGCAGACCAGTCGAGCAGTTCGAAAGAAACTCGAATTGGCGGAATATGATTGTTTTTGCGCATTCTCCATTTCAGCGATAGTGAATCTGTTCCAATACCGACAAAAACCCTTCCGTGGTCAACGAGACGTTCCAGGTTTTTCCCAATTTGTCCCCCTAAATCCAGCCCCACACTAGTAGTATACACAGCAAGCTGAGTCGGCAGAGATACCATCCCTCCAAGGGTTTGAGCGAAGACCTCACCCGACAATGACGCGACATTCCTTATATTTCCTTGATATGTCGGATAGCTTCGGGATATTGCCCCCATGGAGGAGGCGCCCAATAAAGCAAAAAGGGCAAGGAGAATAAGTTTGAAGCCACCAATGGCTGATGACCTTAAACTTATTCTTCTCGCCCTTATGCGATCGGCTATACGGGAAAGAGCTAGTGAAGGAACTTGAGGCCTTCGAGGAAGATGCTCCTCGGCGACTGCCTTCAAGGATTCCGGTGCATGTACTGCCGCCTGTGCCACCCCTTGGAGGGCGCTTAAACGCTTATTCTCCTGTGCGGCCACGCGATAACCCTCTAAAGAACTGCGAACTACGAACCACCGCTTTCCCAACCGTATGCTCTGAACCTTCCCCTGTCGCGCAAGGCGGCCTATATGATCGCTTTCGTAGCCAAACTCCCTTGCGAGAACAGCGACTGGCGTGTAGGCCATTCCATTCTGGACTACTTCTCCGTTTCCCCCATTTCCTAACTCTGGAGAACGAGAAACCTCACCAGCATTTTGAGCATCGGCGTCGGTGCGCGAAAAAGGAGCTTTATTGAGATTGTTGAATCCAGAAGAAGCCACTTCGGGATCCCCTCAAAAGCTTCCCTAATATCCGATCGCGCAACCGACATATTCTTGATTTTCAAGGTATGTCGCTTGCCCATCAATTATCTCATAGAAAGATATTTCGACAACACCTAGTGTTGATATCTTTTGCCTACGGTCAATTTTAAACGTCTGGGAAGTTCTTTTTTCTTAGAAACAGACCTGAAAAATCACCCACAGAACACCCGACATATCTACAAAAACCTAGCTAATTTGCTAAAACATACTAAAAGGTTATAAGAGAAATCTCGAGTATAAATAACTAAAAAACCCGCATCAAGCGGATTCTTTAGTGAGCCGGAGGTCTCTATCAGTATTGCTACTGAACAACACTCCCTTGCGGTTGCGCCTTTCGATTACCCCGACTCGCCGTAAGTATGCCACCAGAAGTTGCGCGTATCAAGCGGCTTATCCACAGCTGGCGTTTACTCCGTAAAATATTTCTCCAGCACGTCGAAATAATCACTGCCGTCATCCACCGTTTTGTAGTTGTTCTTGTCTACCCACCTAAACTTGTCGTGCTCTTCGCTTAGTCGCATATCCCCGGAAATATATTTGCATTTAAACCCTACAATATAATTTACCTTTGGATAATTCCTGTGGCCCTTGGGGAATTCGTGATACCAGACAGCAAACGGATCCAATACATCTATCGTTATGCCGGTCTCTTCATGTACTTCCCTTTTCAACGCTTCGATCAAACTCGATGCGTCTCCATCTTTCGCCTCGCCCTCCTGTATTTTCCCGCCCGGGAAGTCCAGTCCTTCAATCGGGTCGTGGAGAACCAAAACCTTTCCGTCTTTTTCTATGAACGCTTTCTGACATACACAGAATAGGGCGTCGTTTTTCATAGTAATCTAGTGATAGCACTATTCTAGGGCAATGTTAAGCCTCTCCTGCCTAGACAAATAAGAGCGGATTGTTATCCTATAGCACAACAGGAGGTACCGTGCTGCAGATGCGAGAATTTAGATCCGGGGATCAGGTGTGGGCCGCGACTGACCTGCCAATCATCAACATCCCCGATTCTGACTTCGGTTCCCATATCCCTCGGGGTACACGAGGCCAGTTCAGTCACTACAGGAAACGGGAAGGTGATGGCGGCAAACTGGCCGTCGTCCTGTTCCCAAACCCGAAGCATTCTGCTGCTGCGCTGGTATACTACGCGAACCCGGTCCAGATCAGCAGCACCGCGCCGCAACCGACGGGTGGCTCCTAGCCACCCGTTTTCGTTTTTTAAAACAGAAAACCCCGCACCAGAGAGAGGATTGGGGCTCTGTCGGTACGGGGCTGGCTGAACTTCTACAACTCGCCGAACGCCGTTGGCTGGAGCAACACCCATACGAATCCCGAGAGGTTACGGTCATACTCTGCCAAGAACGTTCGCACCCCTTGAAGGATAACGTCCTTGCGACGCTCCAGGTCCTTCTTGCGTTCCGGAAAATCGGTTACCCAGATCACGATCTCCAGGTCTTTGGTGTTCACGTCATACTTGCCGGACTCTTGTACCCAGACCTCGATATCGCCTGCCGTTAACCGCGCAGCCTCGTTCTCGGGAACATCCAGCGCCCCCGCGACGATGTCGGGCAAGGCGTGGGTAAGGGTGACGAGCATGTCTTCGAGAACTCGACCCGTCTTGTGCTGAACCACTACAAGTGGCATCTCAACCTCCTCTGACTGACACAAGATACCACTCTCATGGTATTTTGTCAATCATATGCAGAATACTTATTTCAATCCTTCGACTTTGCTCGGGATGGTGAACTTGTCGAACCACGATGAGGGCAACCGGCCCAACAGCACGGCCGGCGTTTTCCTTCTTTCAGTTCTGTGCGAGTTCTGGCGATATGGTGACTCCTTGTTTCCGGCTTTTTAACGGAAATAACCCAGCAAATCCATTCATTGCGCGCCAATGGCGTAATATCTTCCCATGCCGCTCGCGCCGCAGGGTCGGCGGCAAGAACTTTTCGTAAATCCTCCGGCACGGTGTGCCTCATTTCAAATACTTACTGGCGACGCTAAGTGCGAACGAAGTCAAAATAAAGATGACGCTCGTGAAGAGAAGTTTTAACAAAACGATATTCGGACCGTCGCTTTGTGCAGGGGTCGTCACAACCATCAACAGACCGATGATGGCAAAGGCAATCGATGCTCCGACAAATACTTTTGTGGCTATCTTTTGCATGATCATAGTATAGCAATCAAAACATTTTATACAAACAGTGGTTACATTTTGCTCCGCGGCCAGGACTCCCTGCCTGTCGGCAGACAGGGAACCTGCAACCATCGCCTTAACCCCGGTAGTAGAATGTTTCGCATTCACTACGGGGCAGGCACGGAGCCGCGGCATTTACCCCGCACCAACTCTTGGCTCCCCGGGTAGGACTCGAACCTACAACCCACTCGTTAACAGCGAGGCGCTCTACCGTTGAGCTACCGGGGAGCCAAAGTT
>JBBUGO010000028.1:11105-27575 GCA_038056025.1 Patescibacteria group bacterium | reverse complement strand
AATCGTAACGAGAAGCTTCTCACTACCGACCGAGCCAAAGTTTGGTGCGGGGCCATTGACTCTTGATCAAGGGATCAAGACTATCCCGGAATGTTTGAATATTCTACCAGAAAATAAGGATAAATTCAATTCGACAGAAGGCGAGCTTGCGTTTCGTCCCCATGCACCACAACCCGGTTTTTGCCAGATTTTTTTGCCTGATACATTGCCTCATCGGCGTGCGTGATAAGTGTGGAGAGATCTTGGTCCTTCGCATGCTGGGCAATGCCGATGCTCAATGTCACACGCAGGATTTTGTCGCCAATCGGCACGTCGAAATTCGCCACCGCCTGGCGCATCCGTTCCGCGACCTGATGCGTCACCTTCGCGTCAGCTCCCAACAGCGCAATCACAAATTCTTCTCCTCCCCAGCGTCCCACCGCGTCACGGGCGCGGAAATGCGCGGGCAGGAGCTTGCCCACTGCTCGCAACACTTCATCCCCCGCGTCATGGCCGAACGAGTCGTTGACCTTCTTAAAGTTATCAATATCGAGAAATACCACGCTGAACGGTACCGGTAATTCACGACGCCGCTCGTCCTCGGTCTTTGCCGGTATAATGGCAGCAAAAGATTTCCCGGCTTCCTCGAGAAATCCGCGCCGGTTTAATACTCCCGTTAGCTCGTCGTAGTAGACAAGCTTGCGCAAGCGTTTAATTTCCGCCTCAAGTTTTTTGATATCTTTCTCGGGCATAAAAACCTAAATCCTAATATCTAAACTCTAAACAATATCGAAATACAAATGTCCAAAACTTTTGGATTTTGATCATTGGGATTTGTTTAGACATTAGAAATTAGATATTCGTGCTTGAAGATACAAAAATTAGTACCCCTTTAATTTTTCTATCTTGTGGTGTTGGCGGATCTTATCCAATGCCTTCGCTTCAATCTGCCGAATACGTTCGCGCGTGACTGCGAATACGCGCCCCACTTCCTCCAGCGTATGCGTCACACCATCGGACAGGCCGAACCGCATGTCAAGAATTTTCTGCTCACGTGGTGTCAGGTCACTGATGATTTCGTTGATATACTGCTTGAGAATCTTCCGTGCGGCAGAGGTAAATGGCGAAATGGAATCCTCATCAGGAATAAAGTCCGCGAGCGAACTATCCTCGTCGCCCTTGTCACCCACCGGCGTTTCCAGCGAAATGGTATCCTGTGAGATTTTTTGGATATGGCGGATTTTATCCACTTCCACGCCCATCTCGGATGCAACCTCTTCTGGCAATGGATCTCGTCCAAGTTCTTGGACAAGCCGTCTCACAACTTGCTGGTACTTATTGATCGTTTCCACCATGTGCACGGGAATACGGATGGTGCGCGCCTGGTCGGCAAGCGCACGGTTAATCGCCTGCCGGATCCACCACGTTGCATACGTAGAGAACTTAAATCCTTTGTGAAAATCAAATTTTTCTACGGCTTTAAACAAGCCAATATTTCCCTCCTGGATAAGATCGAGGAGGGTCAGATTTGCCGAGCGCCCGACGTACTTTTTTGCGATGGAAACGACTAGCCGCAGGTTTGACAACGCAAGTTTTTGGCGCGCCGCCTCATCTCCGCGTTCAATGCGCTTAGCGAGCTCAACTTCCTCTTCTGCTTTAATGAGCGGATATTTGCCGATTTCTTTCAGGTACATCTGCACGGAATCGGATGTCACCTCGTCAAACTCTGCTTCTATCCGCTTTTTCTCTTTTTCCTCTTTCGTTGAAGTGTCTTCGAACACCCGAACCGATTCAACGATATTAATGTTTGCGGCTTCTAAACGTTCGTAGAGACCCTCAAGGCCTTCGATGTCCTTTTCAATCGTGGGAAACGTGTTGAGGATCTCCGCTTGCGTCACAAAGCCGCGGTGGCGACCGCGTTCAATTAAGCTCAACACCGCACTTTCGCTGATGATATTCTTTGCCGCTCGCGCACGTCTGGTTGGTTTCCTTTTTGTAGGTTTCTTTTTGCCAGCGACGCGTTTTGTTTTTTGTACGTTCCTTTTCATGAGTATGAGTTATGCATTATGTACGGTAGCAAGCGCTTCGGTAAGTTTAACAAATTGAGACACGAGCCCGGCCATCCGCGCCTTGTCGTTAGCCGCTTCTGCTTGCTTAATATCAAATTCGAGCTCGGTGAGTCGTGCGAGTAAGGATCGCTGTTTAACCCGATTTGCTACTTTGTGAAATTCTGTGCGTAGTTCCATATCGTTCATATCGCCGAACTCTTCCTGTGCTCGCAGATTGGCAAATTCCAGACGCATGCGATCCTCCGGCGCACTGTCACGGATGAGCGCATCAATGTTGGTAACCGGTTCTTCGCGCATTGCAAGACGTTTAAGCATCGCCGCTACAGTCGGATCAAGTAGGGTGGCGTCAACACTGGCAACTTCGTTACGAAATAGTGTGGGGTTTTTCATGACAATTGATAACAATGCCTCACTAAAAATGTCGGTTGGCGCGGGCGCGAGCACGGTAGCGCCTTCTGTGGCCGCCGTGACAGCTTCCGGTTCTTCACGCTCTTCATACACTTGAAGGTCATCTTTCGCCACAGCAAGATCTGCCTGTACCGCTTCCTCCTTCACTCGCAGGAACGCGGCGAGCTGACTGACCCAGTGTGAACGCTCAACACGGCTGACAAGACGATTGATGAGCGGGGCCAGCGTCGCAATGAGCAATTTCTTATCCGCAACCGCCGCAGGATTCATGGTGCTTCGCGCGCGGGTGAAATAAAAATCAATCACCGGCATCGCTTGCGACGCCACCTCTTGCCATTTCATTCCATAGCGCTGGACATAGTCGGCGGGATCTTTACATTCTTTATCCGACATGGGCACCATGTTGACCTGAAAGTTCTGGCTTAACGCCAATCCGATACCGCGCCGTGTTGCTTGTGCGCCTGCTTGGTCAGCATCGAAACAACAGTCCAGTGTGGTGGGGTAGCGTCCCAATAGGCGTAACTGCCATGGCGTCAGCGCAGTGCCCGACGCTGCCACAGCATGGGCCACGCCGCCCTGATGAGACATAACCACGTCCATGTTGCCCTCGACAAGTACACAGCGATTTGTCTGCTTCACTGCCATTTTTGCCTTATCAAGTCCGTAGAGTATTCGTCCTTTGTCATAGATGGCGGTCTGGGGAGTATTGATATACTTCGCGCCCATCTCTTCTTCGCTTGCTTGTTCGCCAGAAGGCGCGGCACCCTTGGCAGAAAACACCCTCCCACTGAATCCTACGACTCGTCCGTTGACATCCGCAATCGGAAACGTGATTCGCGAACGAAAACGATCATAGTGACGCTCTTCTTTCGCCACCGCAAGACCCGCATTAATAATTTCTTGTGTCGCATACCCACGCCCCGTCAAAAATTCGCCGAGCGCATGCCAATCATCCGGTGCAAACCCCAATCGAAATTGTTTGATTGTTTCGTCGGCTAGTCCTCGCTCGCGCAGATAAACAAGCGCCTGCTGGCCTGTCGGCGACTGCAAAAGCTGTTTTTCGAAGAACCGGCTCGCTAACTCACAGATGTCGTAGAGCTTACTTTTGGCATCCCGCCGTTCTTGAGTCCCTGGATGGAATTCCTCAAGCGCGACTCCCGCCTTGTGCGCGAGAATTTTGAGAGATTCGGGGAAATCGACACCCTCAATTTCCTGCACAAACGAAAACATGTCGCCCCCCTTGGAGCAGCCGAAACAGTGCCAGATTTGCCGTTCCGTCGAGATGTGAAATGAGGGGGTCTTCTCGTTGTGGAACGGACAACGAGCTTTGTAGTTGGCCCCTGTTTTTTGCAGTTTGAGATACCCGGAGATCACCTCCACGATATCGAGGCGCGATTTTATTTGCTCGACGTGGTCAGTCATGATGTCCGGTACCCGCCATCCCATCGCATGGGACGAGTAAAAGCCAAAAGAAAGCGATGATACGCTTCCTGATTACCGTATTGGTTTCATTATTCTATCAGATTCTTCCAAGAATGCAACTAGGCCCCGTAATACAACATTGATCGGCGCGAAGCGCCTATGCTAAAAAATCAATGTTGATATACGGAGCTAGGCGGCTCTATTGAGCGCTTGCTGATTCAAAAGCCGCATGACTGCGTCGCGAATCCCATACTGCCGGGTAATGGTCGCAAAATCAGTTTCTTGAATTTCCTCTCCGCGCTCCGCTTTCTTTAACAGATTTTCAATACTATTTCGAATTTCATCCGCGCTGTACTCCGCGGTGCCTTCAATGCGCCCCAGCTTACTAGCACGGTCAATCAACTCATAGAGTTTCTCAAAACTCTCTACTTGAGCTACCTCCTTGCTCATAAAGTCATCAAACGAAATTTTTTCTGGTCCTCGTTCCATGATAGTTATTCAATGGGTACATGTGGCGGCTCTCCAGGCCCTCTTTGTTTATTTCTTTTTGCTCTCACCATGGGCTTCAACACTTCCTCGCGCAATGCTCTCAATATCCGCTCAAGCGGCAGCGCGGTATCGCGTCCAGGACGATTTACCAGCCACTGTCCCTCGGGATTGCGAAGGAGCGTCGCTCCCCATGCGGTAAAGACATTCTTTACGAAATCAACGTGTTTTATTTCCCGCTGTATTAATCTTACAAGATCGGGGTGGCTTTCGATATCGTCAGGAGTCACCACAGTTTGTTCTTCTGGAGAGCCAACATCGCCCTCTAGCTTCACCCCGGAAAGAGTATCGTCTAATCTTTGCCGGAGAGCCTCGACGAGTTCATTTTTTTCAGCAACATCGGATGGCACGACATGACCAAGAAGCTGATCGATTTCGTCATCGGTGATTGGCTCTCCGAATCCACTTGGCTTTTCTATTGACATGAAATTATTGTATCACCCTTTCGGACGGGAGCAAGCCAACGAGTTTTTTCAGGACTTCGTATGCTTTCATTGCACCGTTGATGCCTCGATGCGGACTTGGCTCCCGCTCGATGCCGAAATAATCGCAGAGCGCCGACAGGCGCATCCGCGGTTTCGGTTTTTTCAATAACGCCCAGGCAATACTGGGAATATCTATCTGGTGGTAATCCAACCCATGGGAAAGTTTTGTCAGCCGAAACGCCTCTTCAATAAACTGCCAGTCAAATGAAACATTGTGAGCGGTAAAAATCATACCCTTTGTTTTGGCCGCGTACTGCGCCATGGCATTTTCCAGTGTGATTGCGCCAGTCCAGTGATCAGGGCGGTATCCAGCCACGATACTTGAATCGGGCGCGGCGGTTTCGATATGCGTGGGGATGACCTTTACGTCGAGTGTATCGGTAATCTCAAATGTTTTTTGATGAACGACAACCAAGCCGATTTCGATAATCTCGTGCCGGCGGACGTCCAGTCCCGTTGTTTCCACATCCGTTATTGCCAACGGAGCAGAAAAATAATCAATTCCACTGCCTATACGGTTACTCATGAAAGAAATCTATCCCAAAATCCGGAGTAGCGGGTCACTCTTTGTTTTGTCACATACGCGCCAAAGATTCCAAACGCTGCACCGGCAAGTATGTCGCTCGGCCAGTGCACGCCAACGAATACGCGCCCAATGCTTACCAGAATCGCCCCGGCCAGGAACCATCGTCCAAGAGGCTTGTCGTAGAGCCATACTACCATTGCAAGGGCGAAACTTGAAACGGCGTGGCCCGATGGGAATGAACGAAAATGCTCTAAAGAGTTTGTGTTAATGAGCCGCACCGCATCAGCAAATATAATGAACGGGCGCGGACGGAGCAATAAAAACGGCAATCCGATTTTAAATACGACGTACGAGCCAAGCATCGCAAGCAGTGCGACTCGGCCGGTTTTTTTGAAATGTTGAATATGCTGAACCGGCCACAATGCCAATACGACCACCCCACCAATGAGGATGTACTCAAGATATGTTGCGCAGAAAATCCAAATCCGGTCGAGCCATATCCACCGTCCGGCTAAACCATTAATAAACTGAAAGACTGTTTGATCCATGTATTATCTTCGGCGAACCGCCTTATGTGCCATCATCAGCACAAGTAACACTGCGAATGCGGTCAGTGACATCATAGGAATGGTGATATAGCCGAATTCCACAAACGGCACGTCACTGCACGACGGAGAAAATATGCTTGCCGAACACGGCAACAGCGCTGCGTTGAACATTTGCCCATAGTACTGGTACCCCGCAATTGCCGCTCCTGCAAGAGATAATCCGATGCTGTAATCAACGACATCGTCTTTGCCACGCGCGAGCGCCATGCCAAACAGAAGAACCTGCGGGTAGAGGGCGATTCGCTGGTACCAGCAGAACACGCACGGGGGAAACTGTGCGATTTCAGACAAAAATAAACTTCCTACCGCACCTACGAGAGAGAGGATAAAGGCAAGACCGAGGGCGTTTTTGCCGACTACACGCACCGGCCATGATGCCGGCTTAACTACCACCAATAGCGCCCCTATTACCACAACAATCTGGGCGAGAATCGTTCCCAACGAGAGCCAGTAAATGCTTGCGGTAAAATCCATATACGCTACAAAAGTATAGCGCAATCACGCTTATCTGTATATTTGGTTATTGGTTCTTGTTGTCGATGCCAAACATGGAGTGCAGGAAGCACCAGCCGAGAAAACTCTCCACTAACGCTATCCATCCCACGATACTCACTACGAGATTTCCCCAATCTGCGTTAAATACCGGAACCCACGGACTTCCCAGCCACCATACCGCTAACGCAAAACGAAAAACCCTATCCAACTTTCCAAGATTCTGTTTCATTATTGTTTCGCACCCCCTTTCATACTTCTATAGTACCACTTTCCTAACTTCATTTTCTATAGATACTGAACCTCCTCCTCCAGCTCTATTCCGAATTTTTTCCCTACCTTTATCTTAAGAATTTTGCCTAATTTTGCAACATCTTGTGCCATACCATTGCCGGAATTGTAAATCAAATTTCCGTGATGACTAGCTACTTTAATTTTACCCATTTCCATCCCTTTGGCACCAACTGATTCCAAGAGAAAACCAGCAGGTACTTTGCCGAACATAATTTTCTCTTTTTTAATTTTCCCCAAAAGATTCCGTCTTGAAGAAGTTGGTTTTATGTTTCGTACAACAACATTTTTAAAAAAACTACCTGGACACAAAAGACCTGGCCAGTATTTTTTCTCCCTCATTTTTATTATGTCTTTTGAATTTTTTTGAAGTGTTTTTGGGTTATCCTCTCTGAATTCAAAATCAGCTCCTGAAACTACCCAGTTATGCTTCTTTTTGAATACACTCTCGCGATAGTTAAATCGACATTGTTTTTTAGAAAGCCAGCGTATTTTTCCATTCTTATAGATTTTTACTTTAACCAGACAATCCTTAATCTCTTGACCATAAGCTCCTGCACAACCATAAATGGCTCCGCCTATTGTTCCTGGAATACCGGCCATTTTCTCCATTCCAGCTAAACCTAACTTATTGACCTTAAAAATAAATTTTGTAAGATTCTCACCTGATCCAACGAAGATTTTATCGCTAATATTTCTTACACCCTTTATTTCATTTTTTATTATTAATCCGTCAAATCCGGCATCGTTTGGCACCAAGTTCGATCCTTCTCCAATAACGTACCACTTTACTTTTTTCTCATTCGCCCAATCTATCGCCACAGCTAAATCCTTCTCATTTCGCGCAACAAAAAACCATTTGGCCGAACCACCGACCTTCATCGTTGTCAGTTTTTTTAGAGAATAGTTTCTTTTTACAGCAAATCTATGCATGTTTAATATCGCCGCCGACTTTTTTAATTTTTTCAATCAAGTTTTCGTAGCCCCGATCAATTTGTTCGGCATTTTCAATCACGCTTGTTCCTTTTGCACACAGGGCAGCTATAACCATTGCCATACCGGCCCGGATATCAGGACTGACCAAATAATTGCCATATAAGGTTGAGGGACCGGAAACCAAAACCCGATGAGGGTCGCAGAGGATCATCTTCGCGCCCAGAGTTTTTAATCGGTCAATGAAAAATAATCTCGATTCAAACATTTTTTCGTGGAAAAGGAAGTTGCCTTGGCATTGGGTGGCCAAGATAATCATTGAACCCATTAGATCAGAGGGGAAGTTTGGCCAAGGGCCATCTGAAATTTCACGGATGTGCTTATTGAGATCAGGATCTTTTCTCAAATCATTTACAACTTTCAGATAGACATTTTCCTGAATAACTTTTTTTCCGAATTTTTCAAAAGTTTCAAAAATTTTTCTGTATTCTTTGTTATTTCCAGTTTTAACTTTTATTTTTCCGCCAAAAATAGCTGAAAGTACCAAGACCCCGCCAAGCTCCATGTAGTCTTCGCTTAAAGTATGTTCAACCCTTTTGAAATTTTTAGTGCCTTTGACTTCTATTAAATTGGTGCCAAGCCCACTTATCCTCGCTCCACCTTTTTTCAGGACCACTCCGAGATTGACTACGTGCGGTTCAGAAGCAGCGTTTTTGATAATTGTTTTCGTTGGCCGGGCAGAAGCAAGCATCATTGCGTTTTCAGTGGCGGTAACGCTCGGTTCAGAAAGCCATATTTCAGTAGTTTTGCCGTTATAGTAAACGTTTTTTGGCAAAGTAATCTTGTCACCCGAGATTTTAGCTCCAAAAGCTTTAAAAACTTCTAAATGAGTGTCAATTTTTCTTAGTCCAATTTTATCGCCGCCGGTTTTTGGTATTGTAGCTTTGCCTCTTGTGGCCAAGAGCGGTCCCAAAAAAAGGAGAGAGCCCCTGATTTTAGAGCTTAACTCCGGCGGTAGACTAGAGGTTCTATGTTTTTTAAGATAATCGGCGATCTGGGTCATTATCTCAACGTCTTTAATTTTGGGTATGTTTTTAAGAACGAGCTTGTTTTCAAAAAGAAGCGAAGCGGCGATTAAAGCCAGGGCTTCATTTTTGTTGCCAGAAAGTCGCCATTCGCCTTTTAATTGTTTACCGCCTTTGATTACAAGCCGGGACATAGTAATTTTTAGAAGAAAAAGTCGGCCGCGCGGAGCAATCCTTTCAAATCGTGAAGTTTCTATTGGCGGTGTATTCTTGAAATAGCTCGAACGGAATTCTGTCCTCGCCGCGCAAAGCGCGGCTCGGAATGGACGGACGGGCAAAATGAATTAAAAAGCCGCGAGCATTAACAATTTCAAGTTTTTCTTTGGCGGCAAATTCTCAAATTTCTTTCACTAGGTTATCATTCCGCTGGCTTGTTTCCGTGTTCGGGATACAAAATAATATATAAAACTAATTAGGAAATAAAACCAAATGAGTGCAATGATGATAAATCCTGTGTTCCGAAATGATGGCATCCCGAAACCGCCGACAAAAATGCTGGCTGGAATAAAAACAGGTGATGTAATAAGGCGCAACGGGGTCAAAAGTTCTTTCTGCGCATGGACAAGAAGAAAACGAGAGACCGCTCCGCAGTTTTGAACACAGTCGCCCATATAAAGAATTACAGTTATCGCCAAGAAAAAAAGAGATATTATCACTTTGGATTTCCTCAACGCGAAAAATTTTTCCAATTAATTTTTAACAATAGTATGAGTGCTGAAAGAAAGTAAGCTATCGCTAGCCCTATCAACAGTCGCGACCAATCTACGTTATAAATATTGCCGTGATATGAGCTTGTAAAGTATTGGAGAAGAGAACCAGCCCTACCGCTGGGGCAAGGAGTAGTAAAGCAACGTATTCCAGTATCATACTCAATAAACGGAACGAACAAAAAACTAATCACAAGAAAAACGACAATCTTTGTAAGAGAGGGTTTTAAAAATGATGTAATGTTCATAAACAAGAATATTTTTAGAATTTTATGAAAAAATTTCTTTTGCCCTTCCAAAATATGGTTCGAGCCGATTTGTTTTCAGGTTCTTTGGCAGTTTGGAGTGCTCTCGGCTTTTTAATTCATTTTGCCCGCCCGATTTACCCGGGTCCCGCGTAGCGGGACGAGGAAATGACTTCATTTCCCAACTGGCGGAGGGGGCGAGATTCGAACTCGCGAGGGTGTTAGTTCACACCACCTTTCTCCCGCACATGGCGGAGGGGGTGGGATTTGAACCCACGATGCCCTTGCGAGCATGCTGCCTTTCCAAGGCAGTGCACTAGACCGCTATGCGACCCCTCCGCCATAAGCGGGATTGCGATTTGTAATTGTACTCGCTTCGCTACGTTCAAACAAATCGGGAACAAGCGCGCGCACTAGACCGCTATGCGACGCCTCCACGAAAAAGGGTTGGCGGTGTTGTGCCCGAAGGCCCGCCAACCCTTCAAAGTACCCCCTTCAAAGAACCGCTTCTGGCCTGACGTGGTCGGTCCTGACGGCTTGGATCCCCACGATTGTTTCAATCAGCTCCGGCTCAGTTAGAAAAGCAATCCAACCCATCTGGATCGCTCCGGTCATGACCCCCCAGTCCTGTTGGTGCTCCTGCACGAATCCGTGGTGAGCTCTGGCGTAGCGCACCAGATACAGAGCCGCTTCGCCGTCACCCTTGACCTGCGGTCCGTCTTCTCCGAATGCCGCTTCAAGCAGTCGCTCGATAGCTTGGCTATGCAACGAATTACGGTGATTCATCTCTTCCTCCTCCCCATGACGCCAACATTCTATCAATCGTGCTCTTGCACAGCAAGCGGCAAAAAATCGTTTGACGTATAAAAATGAACATGATTACATCCCATCTGGAGGAGGTTTGACGTGGACTTCAACTGGGAATTTGTAAAAACTCATCCGGAAATCTTCGGACCGCTGGGGCTGGCATGCTTCCTACTGCTCGTCGTAGGACTCAACGTGATCGGCAATCTCATAGGAGAGGGAGTCGTGCAGTTCGTTGAGCAAAGGAAGTCGAGAAGGAAGACCTCACAGCGCCAGACACAGGGTGACAGTACAAAACCCGCGTTGGCTGGTTTTCTCGCCTTGGTTCTCTTTGCAACGGTTGCGGGATTGCTCACCTGGTACTTTGGGCGAGATACCCTTGCAATGACGCCGACCACGCTTCACGATCTTGCAAAGTTCTTTGGTTCCGGCCGTTAAGGGGAGGGTTGCGCGACCTTCCCTTTTCGTTTTTATAAAGGAAAGCCCCGACGGAAGTCGAAACTTCCCTCGGGGTTAAACGCCGTTGGATTCGATCATCGTAACGTTGTTCTCGATGATGTACGCACTGAATCGCAGCGCCCAAGTCAGCACCACGCCGAGCGCGAACCGATACGTATGGACGAGCTCTAGCCACGATGGAACTGACACCTTTCCGCCCCCGTGCAGAGCAACCGGCAGCAAAAGACCGAAGAAGATCGCGATGACCAGTCCCCAGCCCCTGACCCGCTCTTCGTGGGTTGCCTTTTCTTTCTCTAGCAATTGCATGCCCTTCAAGAAGAACAGCACTGCAACGGGCAGGATGATGAGCCCGAGCACCCAATGCACTGGCGTCGGAAAACCAGCCAGCGGTCCGTAAAGGACAGCCAGCATCCAACCGATCAGCACGCACCCGACCGCATCCGACAGAGCGCTTCTGTTCCGCATAGAGCCTCCTCGCGCCTATTATCCATCTTTTCGATTGTTTTGTCAAAGAGAAAACCCCGCGTGGTGCAGAGCTTCCTCACGGGGTCAATCACGGCAGTTGATCGTGATGTTGAAATCAGCAGCCGTCAGACGTTCCGACCTCCGGATGTTTGCAATGAGCTGGGCTCTTACTTTGTCCCAGTCCTTGAGAGGAATCCTGCCAGAGGACAGAATTTCTCTCTGGTCTCTCGACTTGCGATGTGGTTTTCCCCGCAAACGCTTTTTCATGCTCAACGAACCTCCTCCGCTTTGAGTATAAACCAAAAACCACCCCGATGAAACTCGAGGTGGTTTTTGGTTAACGCTAGTAGTCTCCCATTCCGCCCATGCCAGGGCCGGGCATAACGGGAGTTTTTGGTTCGGGCCTATCGGTAATCACTGCTTCAGTCGTGAGAATGAGCGAGGCAACTGAAACCGCGCTGGTCAGCGCGGTTTTGACCACTTTCAACGGGTCAATGATGCCCGCCTTCAGCATGTCTTTAATTTCTCCGTCATTGGCATCAAATCCCATGCCTGCCGCAGGCGCGGTAAATACTTTCTGAATAATTTCATTGGGCTCTTTGCCGGAATTTTCCGCAATGGTGCGCAAGGGCTTTTCAAGCGTTGCCTTGATAATGCCAAGCCCCTTGGCTTCGTCGCCAAACTCGGTCATACCTTTAACGGCTTTGCTGTTAAGCTCTTTTGCCGCTTCAAAGAGCGCGATGCCGCCGCCCGCGACGATACCCTCTTCGAGCGCGGCGCGAGTTGCCGATACCGCATCCTCGATGCGGAATTTCTTTTCTTTTAGTTCTGTCTCGGTCATAGCACCAACTTTGATAATTGCCACGCCGCCAGTTAGTTTGGCCAGCCGTTCTTGCAGTTTCTCTTTATCGAAATTTGAAGTCGTCTTCGCCAGTAGGGCTTTGATCTGATCAATACGATCATTGATGTCGCCCTTTTTGCCCTTTCCATCCACGATAGTCGTGCGCTCTTTGTTGGCGACGACTTTACGGGCTCGTCCGAGCATATCCAGTTCGACGGACTCGATTTTTATACCCTTTTCTTCTGAAATGACCTGCCCGCCGGTCACGATGCCAATATCTTCGAGCAGTTCTTTCTTGCGGTCGCCGAATCCAGGCGCTTTAATTGCCAGCGCGTGAAAATTACCACGAAGTTTATTGACCACCAGCGTCGCCAGCGCATCGCCTTCAACGTCGTCGGCGATGATAACCAAATCACGCTTGCCTGCGCGGGAAACCTTCTCCAGCAACGGCACAATGTCCTGGATCGAAGAAATTTTGCGGTCAGTAATGAGAATGTAGGGGTCTTGGTATGCCGCTTCCATCCGCTCGGCGTTGTTTATCATGTATGCCGACACAAATCCCCGGTCAAACTGCATACCCTCGACAAGCTCATGGGTCGTTTCAAATGACTGTGATTCCTCAACAGTTACCACGCCGTCTTTGCCCACGGCCTTGAACACCTCGGCAATAAGCGCGCCGATTTCTTTGTCGTTGGCGGCGATGGAGGCAACTTCCTTTATTTTCTCTCCCGTAACTTTCTGTTTACGCTTGGCAAGAAAATCCAGCACCCATTCAACGGCTTTATCCATGCCGCGTTTGAGCACGAGGGGATTTGCGCCTGAATCAACAGCTGAAAATCCATCTGCGACGATGGCCTGTGCAAGAATCGTCGCCGTGGTGGTACCGTCGCCGGCAACATCGTTCGTTTTTGACGCAACTTCTTTGATAAGCTGGGCACCGACGTTCTCGAACTTGTTCTCAAGTTCGATCTCCTTGGCTACCGTTACGCCATCTTTGGTAATCACCGGCGAACCGAATCCTTTGTCAATCGCTACGTTGCGGCCTTTTGGGCCCAGGGTCACTTTAACCGCGTTGGCTGTCTGGTCAACGCCGCGCTTGAGGGCTTCGCGCGCTTCCCGGTTGTAATAAATTAGTTTGGACATAGTCTTCTACGAATTACGAATACTGACTAATATACGAATTCGTACATTCGCGTTGATTAGTAATTAGTAGGATTTATTCAATAATTGCCAGAATGTCATCCTCGCGAGCAATTAAATACTCTTTGTCGTCAATTTTCAATTCGTTGGGTCCATACTTTGTAAACAAAACAGTGTCGCCTTTCTTTACTGACAGCGGGCGCAGTTTACCATCCTCGAATTTACCGGGGCCGACAGCAACAACTTTGCCTTTTTCCGGACGCTCTTTCGTGACGGTATCGGGCAGAATGATGCCGCCTTTTTTAACTTCATGCCGCAGGGGTTCAATCAAAATATGGTCTGATAACGGTTTGATTTTCATGCGAGTTTTCTTAGCGAGGAAGTGCGAAGCAGACGAGCTTTAGTAAATTCAGCACCCGCCTAAGTTTTGCTCTGCAAAATTTTGGCGGGTAAGAATTTACAGCTGTGCTCGTTCGTTTGCACTCACTGCGCACAGGTAAATGTCTTATTAGCAGTTAAGTACCCCGAGTGCTAACGGAGACAATAGTAGAGCAAGCCGAAGGGAGTGTCAACCCCGTTAGAAGTCCGCATACGAAATGACGATTCATTTGAAGAGCGATGCGGCAGGCGCGCAAGAGATGCGCGCCTTACTTCTAACGGGGTCGAGAGCGCCCGGAATCCGCTTCGTGATAGTTCCAAAATGCTCCCGATTGTTTGGTAAAAGCATTGTACTCCTCGAGAATGGCCTTCTCCGCCGAATGGGGGTGGAATTCCAACTGTCGGTCATTGGCTATCACGCGCCCTCCGGGAGCACGAGTGGCGGGATTGGCAAAAATACGCCTCTGCTGCCAATTGCGGAGTGTCCACTCTAGCACTCCTCCTAGTGCACCATTCAAGCACCATTCTTCTATCATCCGCACCTTTGATAAAAACGGGGACGTTGCCACAGTTTTCCTGACATACGCCCGATGGATGGGCACCCGCACGAAATACTGCAATAACCACGGATTGGCAGCATAGAAGCGCTCCACAACGTCATCCCCTCCGAGTATCGAAATTAAATCATTATATACCGCCGCCGCGTACAAACTGTGGTGCGAAAGCGCCAGGCCGTCATCGGTAAGATAGTGATTGAAACAGAACTTGTCTGGTGCAACATGCTCATGGCGCGTGCGGCGCGCGCCCATCAGCGTTGTGACTAACGACAACAGTAGTCGGCATGTATACAGTCGCCCAGCGCGCGTCACAACTACCACGTCGAAATCACTTGCCGTGTCTGGATTACCAAGCGCCATTGAACCGCTTACGAACACCGCGCGCACGAAGGGCACGGCCTGGAGCCACCATCCAAGCCGAACTAATTGTTTCCACTTTTGTGCCGCAATTTTTTCCCGTTCAATAACATCTTCAAAAGATACGCGGCTATGTTGAAGGAAATAGAACCCGTTGATATGAACTATTTTTTTCTGTTCAATCAGTGCGTCAAGCATCTCTCGTACATCAGAGAGTTTCCACCCGTCCGGCTGCACGCTGTTTTTTGCAAAACGCGCAGGGTGTATCAACTTTTCATACACCCACATTGCCGTTAGCGGCAATCCAAAACCATCATACAGTGCCAACGTCGCCAGAATTGAGGATCGGAGTTCATCCATAAGGGGCAGCATCTAGCGTATAGCATATGGCATATAGCCAAGTCCAGAAAGACCCTTTCTTTTCGATACTAAAAGAATTAGAATGCTTATCCATGCAACGCGAGAAGCTAGCACAACGCATCAAACAAGCTCCAAAAACACCAGGGGTGTATCGGTTTTTAGATATCGATAAAAAGGAAATCTACATTGGCAAAGCAGTGAATATCAAAAGTCGCTTGAATTCCTACCTCAAAACAAAAGATTCGCGCATCCAAACAATGATCCAAGAAGCCGATACCATCGCCTGGAAAGTCGCAGGTTCAGACATCGAAGCACTCATCCTAGAATCCCGACTCATTAAAAAACACCTGCCGAAATTTAATGTCGTCATGCGAGACGATAAACAATATGCATATGTCGCTTTTTCGCGCGAGGCATATCCACGTATCTGGATTACGCACCAGAAGCGTGAACCCGCAGATTATATCGGACCGTTTACCGAAGCGGGCGCACTACGCGACACACTTAAGTATTTGCGGCGGATTTTCCCCTATTGCACCTGTGCCCAACCTCACCATGTGCGGTGCTTGAATGCCCATATCGGGAAATGCCTCGGCGATTGTTGTCTAAAACAATCGCCAGTCAAAAGTCAAAAGTTAAAAGTTAAAAGTGCATACCAGAAAAACATACGAGCCATTCGAGATATTCTCACGGGCAAACGCACCTTACTCGTCAAACGCCTCGAAAAAGAAATGGGCGTGCTTGCTCAAAAGGAAGATTTTGAAAGCGCGATTGCTTTGCGAGGAAAAATTGATCGCATCAAGCGCATTTTTGAAAACGCTGGCATTATTAAAAATTTCCCCCCTAGTACCGACGGCTCGCAGGAACTGGCCACAGCGCTTAAACTCTCTTGTATTCCGACCCGCATTGAGGGCTATAATATTTCCAATATTCAGGGAGTATATGCTACCGGCTCCATGGTACTCTTTCGCCACGGCCAACCGGACAACAATAGCTACCGGAAATTCAAGATAAAGACGGTGTTTGGCGCTGACGACACCGCAATGCTCAAGGAGGTACTTGCGCGTCGCTTCCGGCATCGGGAATGGCAGTATCCCGACCTGGTCATTATCGACGGTGGCAAGGGCCAACTGAATGCCGCGGCAGCAGCATTAAGAGCTATAAGCTATAAGCCACAAGCCATAAGCAAGATTCCGGTGATTGCACTGACCAAAGATAACCGCCATCGGGGACATCATATCTATACAACCCTACGCTCTAGGCCCTACACGCTAAGCCAGCTTCCTCAAGCGGCACGAAACCTTATACTTGCC
>JBBUGO010000028.1:0-11095 GCA_038056025.1 Patescibacteria group bacterium | reverse complement strand
AATTAAATACTACCGCCGCCTTCACAGGAGAGCCCTTTCGTGATAACCTCAAGAGGCCAATGATGGGCAATTTTTTATTGCGGGTTGTAGCCAATGGTGTGGGATTATATGCGGCAACTATGCTCGTTACGGGCTTTGCCGTGCAGGGCGGTTTTAATGAATTTGCCCTGGCAGCATTGGTTCTGGCGATACTTAATATGTTCGTCAAACCGTTGTTGAAACTCGTCTCCTTCCCGCTCATTATCATTACACTGGGACTTTTCACCATTGTAATTAATGCCCTCATCTTGTGGCTCGTGACGTATGTCTTCAGCTTTGTAATAGTCAGCGGCTGGCTGGCGCTTTTACTTGCTTCGCTTGTTATTGCCGCCGCCAACACGCTCGTAACACACAATTCTTAACATGTCTACACTTACCTATCTGCAGCTCGGGCTTGCCGTATTGCTATCCATCGCCATTTTGCTCCAGCAACGAGGCACGGGCATTTCTTCGCTTATGGGCGGCAGTAATTTAGAATACAGTACGAAACGCGGCGCAGAGAAGGTCATCTTCTACGCCACTATTGTGCTTGCCATCGCATTTGTGGCAACCGCAATAGCCGGCATCATCATCTCCCGTTAACCTCCCTTCCGCCCCTTGGGGCGGAGGTCTTTTTGTATCATGAAACTAGATGACGAGCGCAAGCACCAACAGCTCGACGACTTCTTCGGAACTCCGAAGACGCAGTCCGCCAATAGCAATGGCGGTACCCTTGGAGACACGCTCATTCACGACGTCACGCCGCTGAAAAAACTCCGTCTCTTGCCCAAGATACTCTCTCGCCGCGAGCGCTATGTCGTTATTGCGCTGTTAACGGTCATGGCGGTGGCGCTCTTGGCAGTTCCTGTGACGAGTTACTATCACTTCACTCTCTCCCAGCCCGCCTATGGCGGGACGTTTTCCGAGGCGGTGCTGGGCGAACCGCGCTTGGTTAACCCGTTACTGGCATTCAATAACGATGCTGACCGCGACCTGACGGCGCTCATCTATTCCGGCCTATTGCGCTACGACGAAAAAGGCAAGCTCGTCCCCGATCTGGCAAAATCGTATGAAGTTTCCGGCGATGGCCTTGCCTATACAGTGTATCTCAAAGAAAACGCCAAATGGCATGACAACGTGCCGGTGACAGCAGACGATGTCCTGTTCACTATTGCCACCGCGCAAAACCCTGAATATGCCAGCCCCCAACGCGTGAGTTGGCAGGGCGTAGAGATTAGCCGCGTCAACGATCACGCAGTGATGTTTAAGCTCAAGAACAAATACGCCCAGTTTCTCAATGCATTGACGATAGGCATTATTCCGAAACATCTCTGGCAGGATGTCACGCCATCCAGTTTTACTTTATCGGAGCTCAATATTAAGCCCATCGGATCCGGCCCTTACCGATTCGATAAGTTCATCAAAGACCGGCTCGGCCGTATCGTATCGTATGAATTGAAGGCCTATCAGGGATACTACGATGGACCGCCCTATATTGAGCGTATTGTCTTTCGATTCTATGACAGCGAAACAGCAATGATTGCCGCCTACAACGCCAATGAAGTGCAGGGGCTATCGTTTGTCTCGGCGCAGAATTTGGACGCAGTTCGGTTTCAAAGTCGCATTGCGCTGAAAAGCATTGCACTCCCCCGCTATTTTGCTCTCTTTTTCAATCAAAACCAGAGCAAGATAGTGTCCGATAAAAATGTGCGCGTCGCGATGAGTTACGCCACCGACAAGCAGATGCTCGTGGATACCATTCTCAATGGCAAGGGCGTCGCCGCCCACTCGCCGATGGTTGCGGGCGGCTTGGATATTACCACCCCAACAACTCTCTATGTGTACGATAAAGAACAAGCACAGCAGACACTTGCCACAGCAGGATGGGCCAATCCAGACAAAGACGGCATCCTCACGAAGGGCAAAGATCGCCTCGCCCTCACCCTCACCACGTCAACGTGGCCGGAACTGGTGCAGGTGGCACAATTGCTCAAGGACACCTATCGCACCGTCGGTATTGATATTACCGTTCGGTCCCTTCCTATCGCGCAACTTCAGCAAGCCATCAAAGAGCGCGACTATCAGATGCTCCTGTTCGGTGAAATTATCAGCATTGACCCCGATCCATTCAGTTTGTGGCACTCTTCTCAAAAACGGGAGCCGGGCCTCAATCTTGCCCTCTATGATAACCCCACCGCCGATGCACTCCTAGAAGCGGCGCGACAGACACTCAATCCTTTGGAACGCGCAAAAAAATATGAGGACTTCCAGAATACGGTAATCCAAGACGCGCCCGCAGTATTTCTCTATAGCCCCTCGTACCTATACCCGCAACCACGCCACATCAAGGGCATGGATACTACCATCATCGCCACCCCCGCAAACCGATTTGATACGGTAACCAAATGGTATATTGAGACACAGAGAGACCTGCGGTGAGCTTAGAGCATAGGGCTTAGTGCGAAGAGCTGATTCCTCATTCTTCTATACCCCATGCCGCTACGCTCTGCGCACTTTACTAGCCCCTTACTTGCGGCTTTTTGGAAGGTATGCTATACTGTGTCTACGATGTGATCCTCGGAGGTTCCGAAGGGAATCTCGCCAAGTACGTTTCGGTGGTACAATAGATTCGTCTCTTGCCCCCGTGGTGGAATTGGCAGACACGTATGCTTCAGGAGCATATGGCCGCAAGGCTGTACAGGTTCAAGTCCTGTCGGGGGCACAAAGATTTCTTCCTCGTATTATATTAATTCACAGACAAAGAATTATTCCGTGTGCTGATTGCCTGCCTGCGCAGACAGGCGCACGTGCATCTCTTTACTGTTTTTGTAGAAGAAATGACTGAACAACAGAATAACGAAGAACAACGGCCGACTGCGCGCCTGACGGCAAGCCGCCCAGAACAGCGTCCACCCGCAGGTCCGCCCGCCGGACGAACAGGTAGACAAGACCCCCGCGGTCGCCGTTCTCGACCCATGAGCGCCGCTCCGCGCGGAATTAATGCGCCACATATGGGTAAATATCAGGGGAGTCAAGGCGATCAGACAGAGCGTAGTAGCTTAACGCGGCGTTCGCGTTCGCGTAATCGTTTTGGCGCACGCAGAAATCGTCTGGCCAGCGAGCGCAAGCTCCCAACCACACAGCTCCACCACGGCAAAATTGGTGTGCCCGAAGGCGTAAGTGTCGAACAAGACGGCACGCTGAAGATTTTCGCCTTGGGAGGCCTTGGTGAAATCGGTAAAAACATGTACGTCCTTGAGTATAAGGATGATATTATCGTGATTGATGCAGGCATTATGTTCCCACAAGACAATATGCCTGGAATTGATTTTATTATTCCCAACACCGCCTACTTGCATGAGAAAAAGGCAAATATCCGCGGACTTATCCTTACGCACGGCCACATGGACCATATCGGCGCAGTGCCCTACCTGCAGGAGAAGATTGGCAACCCCGACATCTATACTGCGCAGTTGACCTACAAGATTCTCGAAAAACGGCACCTTGAATTCCCCCATTTGCCGAAATTGAACGCCGAGATCGTCAAACACGGCGATATTGTGAAATTAGGCGACCATTTCACTGTGGAGTTCTTCCACATGAACCACAACATTCCCGATGATTTGGGACTATTCATCTCGACACCGGTTGGCAACGTGATTCATACCGCTGACTTTAAATTCGATCCGGCGCCCGTTAACGACACTCCAGTTGACTTTGAACAATTGCGTGCGTTCGGCGATCGCGGTGTGCTTGCGCTCATGTGCGATTCTACAAACGCAGAAGACGAAGGTCACTCCATTTCAGAACAAACGATTTATGAAAACATGGACCTGATTTTCCAGGAAGCTACCGGCATGATTTTGGTCGGTACGTTCTCCTCGATGATCAACCGGATCCAGCAGCTCGTCCAGCTCTCCGAAAAGCATGGTCGCAAAGTTGTGTTTGACGGTTATTCGCTTAAATCAAACGTCGAAATCGCCAAAGAGATGGGGTACATTAAAATCGCGAAGGGCACTCAAATCTCTATGGAACAGGTGGATGACTATCCGCGCCAACAAGTCACGGTGATCGCCACAGGAGCGCAGGGTCAAGAAGCGGCCTCACTCATGCGCATCGTCAACAAAGAGCATCGTTTCTTGCAGGCACAGCAGGGCGATACGGTGATTTTCTCGTCATCGGTCATCCCCGGCAACGAGCGGAGCGTGCAGTACCTCAAAGATATGCTCTACCGCGGCGGCTTAAGAGTATATCACTACCAAATGATGGACATTCACGCGGGCGGTCATGCTAAACAGGAAGATCTCAAACAAATTCTTGAGCTTCTGCGTCCCAAGTTCCTCATTCCACACCACGGACAGTACTCAATGATGGTGACCCTTGGCGATCTGGGAAAGAAAATGGGGATCCCCGAGAAAAACATCATCATCGGTGATAACGGACAGATCATGCACTTTACGCCCGAGCAGTGGTGGTTTGACAAGAAATCCCATCCGGCTAACTACGTCATGGTGGATGGTTTGGGTATCGGTGATGTAGGTAACGTCGTATTGCGCGACCGGCAAGTGCTTGCAGAAGACGGCATGATGACCATTATCACGGTCGTCGACCCACGCACGGGCCAAATCCGCAACAGCCCGGATATCATCTCCCGCGGCTTCATTTACCTCAAAGACAATAAAGAACTGCTTTCACAGGTTCGCAAACGGATTCGCCATATCATCGAATCCGAAAAACAGCGTCCCATGAACTTGGTCTACCTCAAAGACAACATCCTCGAAGAAATCGGCCGGTTCCTGTTCCAAAAAACGGAACGGCGTCCCATGGTGCTCCCCGTGATCATTGAGGTGTAGCAAGTTTTCCGTTAGTCGCCTTTTCGAGCACATGTTAAAAACCGCCTCCTCGGCGGTTTTTGCATTCTGACTCAAAATAATTGTGCTCAATTATTTTTTCCGTGAGTCTCTCCAAGACAACCAGCAGAAAACTTGCTGGGCCAGCTGAACCTGATACACTAGTACCATGTCTGCAAAAATATTTTCGGGAATCCGTCCGTCGGGAAGGCTTCATTTGGGCAATTATCTGGGCGCTATTAAAAACTGGATTGCCTTACAGAACAACGCAGAGCAAGCCATTTATGCCGTGGTTGATTTGCATGGCATTACCACCCCCTACGATCCAAAAACCTACCCTCAACAGGTCACCGACGCTGTGCTGGATTTTCTTGCCGCGGGCATTAACCCCGAAAAGTCGCTCCTCATCCGCCAATCACACGTACCCCAGCATGCCGAGCTGGCGTGGCTGTTTTCAACGATTACGCCTACAAGCTGGATTGACCGCCTCCCCACCTACAAAGAACAGCTTGCAAAATCACCCAAATATAATCACGCAGGCCTCCGCGATTACCCCATTCTCATGGCCGCTGACATTTTGCTCTATAAATCAAACCTCGTACCAGTAGGGGAAGACCAGCTTGCGCACATTGATCTCACCAACGAAATTGCTAAAAAGTTTAATGGTATGTTTGGCCAGACCTTTGAACCGGTAAAAGCGCACCTGACCGAGGGCGCGCGGGTTATGTCGCTCCAGGACCCCACAAAAAAGATGTCAAAAACAGGCGATGAGGGCATTGCGTTGTCGGATGATCCCGATGCTATTCGAGCAAAGATTAAAAAAGCTGTTACCGATTCGGGAAAAGAAGTGAAATACGATGAGGCCAACAAACCAGCAATTTCCAACCTCCTGACCATCTATTCCCTGCTGGGCAATACATCAATTGCCGACGTAGAGCACATGTATCAAGGAAAATCATATGTTGACTTCAAAAACGATCTCGCGGAGGTGGTGGTAGAGTTTCTTAAACCATTTCAGCAAAGGCGAGCGGCATTTGAGCGCGATGCAGGCGCAGTTGAAGCAATCTTGAACAAATCCGAAGTAAAGGCCAGAATGTTGGCTCAAGCCGTTCTTTCCGAAGTTCAGCAAAAAATGGGGGTGTAGCATGGCAGTGAAGATAAGAAAGATCGTTGTCCCAAGGGATCAAGTAACCGGTGAGTTCCGACTGGGTGCGGAACGAATCGTGAGGGAATGTTTGGGACCCTCTGCAAGCATCAGCGAAATCATCATCTATGCAGAAGCTGAGAAGCCAGTAGTCGTACGGAAGTATGACCGCGGACGAGACGAAGTTTTTTCTCTAACGCGTCCACGTCCACGGTGAGGTCTTTAACCTCCACTAACTATCGGCAGATCCCCAGCTCCTACGACCTCCACATCTTGTGGGGGTTTCTGCTTTTATTGACACGAAGGTAATTCTATTATAGGGTATAACACGTTCGTAATTCCAAAGGGGGTGTGATGAGTCGGTATGAAATGCTGTCGGTAGGCGTGTTTGCGCTAGCTAGAGACCCAGAGGATCCTGCGCGATTCGCCTTAGTCCAGCATGCCTACAATTCTGGACAGTGGTCGCTCCCTGGCGGCCGACTGGAGCAAGGAGAGCTTGTTTCTGTCGGTCTCGCCCGTGAAGTCAAGGAGGAAACGGGTTTGGATGTGGATATAGGCCAGCTCATCGGCATCTTCTCGCTCAAGAAAAAGCCGGGGCTCGTCATCCTGCACGAAGCAACCGTTGTTGGCGGAATAGTCTGCCCGAACGATCCCGCCGAGATCAAACAGTGTCGGTTTCTGTCGGTGGACGATGCTTTCCTGATGAAGGACGAGATCTACCCCGCCCAGCGAGCCATGATCACATGGTCAGAACCGGTTCGCATGGGTGCAGTGAAGGTGCCATTCGAGGGCTTCCTCGTTCCGCCACTTCTCTGGCAAACGCCCTGAGGGGGCAGCTCGTTGAGCTGCCCCCTCACTTTTTTTCATAACCCGTGTTACAGTGACTACGCTATGGATGTAATTATCCTTGCCGGCGGCAGAGGCACTCGGATGGGAGCACTCACACAGGAAATTCCTAAGCCGATGCTATTCCTTGCGGGCAAGCCCATTATTCAACATACTTTCGATGCACTTCCAGATCAGATTGACCGGGTTCTTGTTGTTATCAGTCCTTTTGGCAAATCAATCCAAGAGTATTTGGGTACAGAGAAAAACGGTAAGCAGACTGTATGCATTGAAAACGACAAATTTGACGGAACCGCAGGTGCGTTATGGTCAGCAAGACAATTTTTGCATAGCAAATTTTTAGTTCTTAATGCCGATGATATCTATCAAAAAAAAAGACCTCGAAAATCTGATATCATATAATCTGGCAGTCGGTGTTCATAAAGGCACACCGCCTAACAAGGTAACATTTGATCTTGTTGTCAGTGAGCATGGTATGGTGATAGGCCTGCGCCGGCCGGAACCGCACGAGATGATACTTAATATCGTGACGGGAGCTTATTGTCTGGATACGCGAATATTCGACCAAGTCCCCGTGGTTATTTCCGGAAAACAGGAATACAGCTTGCCACAAACGGTTCTGACATTGGCCACAAGCACCAATATACGAGCCGTTGAAATGCCCGGTTGGATGCAGATCAGTACGCCAGATGACCTTCAGCGCGTAGATCAAGTTTTAACGAAACAATAATGGCACTTTCCATAGGAATCGTTGGCCTACCTAATGTTGGCAAGAGTACCCTTTTTAAGGCCATCACGAACAAACAGGTAGATATCCAAAACTACCCCTTCACCACCATTGAGCCGAACGTGGGGGTTGTTGCCGTACCCGATCAGCGTGTTGATGCACTAGGGTTGTTTTCCAATTCGGCAAAGAAAATTTATACCACCATCGAATTTGTCGACATCGCTGGATTGGTGAAGGGGGCATCACAGGGAGAAGGGCTGGGTAATAAGTTTCTTGCCAATATCCGCGAGGTGGATGCTATCGCGCATGTCGTGCGGGTATTTCCCGCCGAAGGCGGGTCCGCCTCGGGCGGAGATGTCATACATGTTCATAATCGCGTTGATCCGGTCAGCGATATTGAAGTCATCCGTACCGAACTGGAATTAGCCGATTTACAAACCCAAGAGAAGAGAATTGAAAAGTCCACCAAAGGCGGATCCGCCTCGGGCGGAAAAAGCGCTCTTCCCACGTTAGAATTGCTGAAAGACAAAAAAGTTATCTACGTATTCAATGTCTCGGAACAACAGCTTACGGCAGGGTGGAAACCCGATCAGAAACTCATGGAAGCACTTCGCGGCCCGCTTCGCCATGGCTCCAGCGAGGCGAGCGCGTCGTATGTGGTGATGAATAATAAATTAGAATTGATGCTTTCGGATATTACTCATGAAGAGAAAAAGGAACTCTTGGCTGAATTTAACCTTCCCGAATCCGGCCTCGATCAGCTCATCAAGGAATGCTACCACACGCTCGGACTGATTACGTTTCTTACCACGGGAGAAGATGAATCCCGTGCATGGACAGCACACATCGGCGATACCCTCCCCGTCGCTTCCCGCGCTATTCATACCGACTTTGAAAAGCTCTTTATCCGAGGAGAAGTCATCCCCTGGAAAACACTCTTGGAAGCCGGCTCGCACGCTCACGCTCGAGCCAAAGGGTTGATTAAAACGGTCGGACGTGACTATATTGTACAGGATGGGAACGTCGTAGAGATTCGCATCTAATGGTGCAAATCTCGGAGATCCTGAGCGAAGTCGAACGGATGTGAAGATTAAGATATAATCGGTTTATGGCTTCATACGGCAATCGGACAACTGATAATGCCCCGACTGCTGATAGCGGGAGAAATCTCATAGCTAAAGCTGTTTCGGACATAGAAAAAACAACTGAATGGCGAGTAACCGATCGCGCAAAATTTGCTGGTAGTGAGGGAATTTATTATGACAGCAAGAAGGTCGGGAGTTATTTTATCGCGGTTACAAATAGTGCGAAAGCGAAAGGCGTATTAAAATTACAACTCCGTCCGATAGCCTTTGGCGAGGGATCTATCATCAGGCACATCGCACCGCAGCTCAGAACCCAAAAGATCCGCCTTCCGAAGATTTACTTGGACACTTCGTGGAATGAAAAAGACGGCTATGGATTCCTCATTTTCGAGGATCTCTCCCATCTTCCGAAGATCTGGAGTTCATTGCCACCTGTCGCTGAGCGAGATTACCGCTGGCATAAGGAGTTCATCAAAGAGTTCCTGCACAACGTACTGCCGGTGACGCCTTTCGTCGAGAAACCGACCCAGACACCCCTGGAGCTGGCACGGGAATCATTCGAACACTATTGGAACATCGCTAAGAACAGTGCGCACAAGCATATTGACCAGTCCGAGATACAAAGCTTCAAAGAGCAGTATTTTCGAGTATTGGAAAAAGTGAAGTTTGAAGACCTTCACTTCACCCATGGCCATCTGACAGGCTTGGATATCCTCTGGGACCAGGACAAACAGCAATTCGTACTCCTGGGAAACCTGTATTGGAAGTGGCGGTCAAGGTATTGGGAGCTTACATTTTCAGTCTGGAACAGCATCATGCATGTCCGAGACAAGAGCTTCTCGTTTAACGATTTTATGGGGATGGTGAACCGGTGGAACCATCTATGGTCGTCTGAGCTCTACGATCACGACCCTACTACCAACCAACAATACTGGATTAATCTTCTCGGTATGGCCATGAATACCATTATGCTTGATCTCGGCTCCAGCGAGTGGAAAGAAGGCGAACAAGAAGAAAGGCAAGCTCTTTTAGAAACATGGAAAAGATTCTTTAATTGGCTTATTGAAAACAAATTCCAAAAATGAGAAACGCCTACTCATCCTTTCGGATTTTCGGCGTTCAACTTGACCAGATTATCCTCTGCCCTTCACTAGAAAGCGGTCGCTCTCGCTCCAGCCACGGCCGACCCACCCTGTCGATGGAACCAGCCCGAAGTCATCCCCAGTCAGAAATGGGAAAGAGTTCTCGATCTTTACCGTAGGGGCAACGATCTGGAACTTCTCACCCACGTTAGGAAATCGCGAGAAAAGGAATTGAAGATCCTCCTCGGCGCCGCGATCCCAACCTGATCTGGCAATCTCGGCATAAACAGTCTCGGTCATGATGTCGGGCTGGTGAAAGCAGACCAGCATCACCCTGTTCACTCCCATAATGAGAATCTCTGGGGTTCCGCCGAAGTAGCTACTTCGCTGAACTCTGACACAATCCTGTCTCATTGTTCCTCCTTCTTAAAATCATCATACTATATAAAGTATCGTCTGTCAATGTTTCTACCATTGACAGAGGGCTGAGCAATTGCTACTCTATGCCGGTACCAGTAACCGTGCCCTATCCCAGAACTTCTCGGGACAAGAGGTACGTAAACCCCGTTTATTGAGATGAGTGAAACTGCACAACAGTACGAGTTGGCGTACCACCTGAGTCCGGCATTGGACGAGGCGGGTATGACCGCGGCTCGCGACGAGATTTCAAAAATCGTGACCTCCCATGGGGGAACTGTTTCATTTACCCGCGATCCAGAGAAAACACGCCTTTCCTATCCCATAAAACACCAGCGCCAGAGTTGGTTCGGCTATACCCACTTCGGCATTGAAGATAGAGAGAAATTGCAAGAGATCGACGAGCAAATGCGCCTCGATAATAATGTGATACGCTATCTTTTGGTGGTACGGGATTATCGAAGCCAAACCCAGGGCGCCCTGCGCACTCCGAGCGCCATGCGCCCGCACAAGCAATCCATCCCGCGCCGCCAGGAACAGCCAAGCCAAGTCGCGCCGCAAGAGATGGAGAAGCAGCTTGAAGAAGTAATCGAGAAACTTTAGTTTATAAAGTTTTTAAAGTTATAAAGTTTGTAAAGCACGTCCCCCCACTTTACAAACCTTACGAACCTTATAAACTTTCAACATACACCATGAACCTGAATAAAGTTATCTTAGTTGGTAGATTGACCCAAGATCCGGAAACCCGCTCAATCCCGAGCGGTCAGAGCGTAACCACAATCCGCTTGGCCACGAATCGCGTCTGGTCAAATCAGGGAGGACAGAAACAAGAAGCAACCGAATACCACACGGTGGTTGCGTGGGGACGGCTTGGTGAGATCGCAAGCCAATATCTCAAGCGCGGCGCCATGACCATGATCGAGGGC
>JBBUGO010000027.1:0-6256 GCA_038056025.1 Patescibacteria group bacterium | reverse complement strand
GTACGACCATGACAAAATATCGTCGGGGGATGCGAGTTTAAGTTTGATGAATGATAAATCCATATTATCGCTCAATAAGTTCTACGTTGAGGCCAAGTCCTTTAATTTCCGCCAGTAACACCTTGAACGATTCCGGCAGGTGGGGCGCTACGATCTCCTCGCCGTTGACGATGGATTCGTAGGTTTTGGCACGGCCAAGTACGTCATCAGATTTAATCGTAAGCATTTCCTGGAGCGTGTGCGCCGCACCATAACCCTCGAGTGCCCATACTTCCATTTCTCCAAAACGCTGGCCGCCGAATTGCGCTTTTCCGCCTAACGGCTGTTGCGTAATAAGCGAATAAGGACCAATGGAGCGCATATGAATCTTGTCCTCCACCATGTGGATGAGTTTCATGAAATAGGTGAGGCCCACGTGGCATTTTTGCGCATAGGGCATTCCCGTTTTACCATCGTAGAGCTGTACTTTACCATCCACAGGGAATCCGGCTTTCTGCAACTCTCCCATAATGGTCTCCTCTGTCGGTCCTGCCATAGCGGGAGCAGCAACTTTGTAGCCGAGTTTTTTGGCGGCAATGCCAAGGTGCGATTCAAGTACTTGGCCAATGTTCATACGCGAAATAATACCCAGCGGAGACAAAATAATATCGACGGGCGTACCATCTTCGAGAAATGGCATGTCTTCTTCCGGCAATATGGCGGCGATGACACCCTTATTCCCGTGCCGACCCGCGAGCTTGTCGCCTACTTGAATTTTACGCAGCTGTGCCACAGAAACCTGAATGCGCTTGATGACGCCTGCGTCTAATTTGTCACCCTCATCGCGCGAAAAGACCTTCACACCCACGACGCGGCCGACTTTGCCGTAATCCAATCGCAATGAAGTGTCTTTGACGTCACGGGACTTGTCGCCAAAAATTGCCCGAAGCAATCGCTCTTCTGCCGTCAGATCCGATTCACCCTTGGGTGAAATTTTCCCTACGAGAATATCCTGTGAGCGCACCTCGGCACCAATACGCACCGTGCCATCTGCGTCAAGGTCAGCCAAACGATCCATCGCAACGTTGGGGATATCGTAGGTAATGACTTCGGGACCTAGTTTTGTCTCGCGTACATCTGTCGCATAATCTTCAATATGAATAGAGGAAAATGACTCGTCTTTGACCAGGCGCCGTGAAAGCACAATGGCATCCTGGAAATTAGCTCCCTCAAATGACATGTAGGCAACCACGAGATTTTTCCCCAGCGCCAATTCCCCGTTTTCCGTTGCGGGGCCATCCGCAAGCACCTGACTCTTTTTGACTTTCTCGCCTTTTTTCACAATCGGACGCTGGTTTAAACAGGTGAATGCGTTGGAGCGCGCGAATTTGAGTACCTTAAACTCCTTCTCTTTGCCTTTATCGGTTTTAATGACGATGTGCGATGCGTCAACCTCTTTCACCGTGCCCGCCTCGGGTGCCACTACGACCATTCCAGAATCCACGGCAACCTTGCCCTCTAGTCCTGTGCCTACATAAGGGGACTCCGGTGCAATCAGGGGCACTGCTTGGCGTTGCATGTTGGATCCCATGAGCGCGCGGTTGGCATCATTGTGTTCAAGAAAAGGAATGAGCGATGTCGCCACGGAAAACTG
This sequence comes from Patescibacteria group bacterium, assembly GCA_038056025.1. GTDB lineage: Bacteria > Patescibacteriota > Minisyncoccia > 2-02-FULL-40-12 > GWA2-44-9 > JBBUGO01. Next base: position 4,623 of record JBBUGO010000027.1, on the reverse strand, counting down.
CTGACGGGGAGAGACATCGAGATAGTCAATTTCCGATGGCGTAGCAACACTAGGCTCGCCGTGTACGCGTGCATTAATTTTATTTCCCACAAAATTTCCTTTTGCGTCAATCTCAACTCCCGCGGCGGCAATAATATACTTTTCTTCTTCCACCGCATCCATATATACTACCTCGTCGGTAATTTTGCCTTTTTGAACCTTTGTGTAAGGGGTGAGAATGAATCCAAGTGGAGAAATCTTTGCATAGAGCGCCAAATGCCCCACGAGACCAATGTTCGGACCTTCTGGTGTGGCAATAGGACAAATACGGCCGTAGTGCGACGGGTGTACGTCGCGCACCTCAAACGACGCGCGCTCCCGCGTCAGACCTCCGGGGCCCATCGCGGATAAGCGCCGTTTGTGCTCCAGCTCGGAGAGCGGGTTGTGCTGGTCCATGAACTGCGACAGCTGGCCGGACGAGAAAAATTCTTTGAGCGCAGCCACGAGCGGACGCGAGTTGATGAGTTGCGCCGGCAACACGGTCGCCACTTCGGACGTACTCATGCGATCTTTAATAATGCGCTCCATGCGGGCAAACGCGATGCGCAAACGATCCTGCAGAAGTTCGCCGAGTGTCTTCACACGCCGATTCCCCAAGTGATCAATAATGTCGGGCGCAGCATGCGGATCATTATTGAGACGGATGATTTCCCGCATGATGGTCACGATGTCATCGGGCCGCAGGACACGGTATTGCCGATCATCCAGATCAAGATTTTGATTAAACCGCTGATTCATCCGGAACCGTCCGACCTTTGACAGGTCGTAGCGAGAAGCATTGAGAAACAGGTTGTGAATCATCTGCCGCGCAGTGTCGGGCGTTGCGGGATCTCCCGGACGAATGCGCTTATACATTTCTATAAGTCCTTCGTCTTCGTTGGAAGACGGGTCTTGCAAGATGGTGGCGAGAATATATTTAACATTAGGATCGGTGTCGACATCTTCAAATAGTTTTTTAATCTGCTCGTCGCTACCGATGCCAAACGCCCGCAATAAAGCCGTGGCAGGAATTTTGCGCTTGCGATCTATGCGCACCGAGATAACGCCGTTGTATTCTGTTTCAAACTCCAGCCATGCACCGCGTGATGGGATTACTTTTGCGCCAAAAAACCGCTTATAGCGGCTTGATCGTGAAAGTGAGAAAAATACACCGGGACTGCGAATGAGCTGAGAAATAACGACCCGCTCAACACCATTAATAATAAAGGTACCGCGGGGCGTCATGAGGGGCAGATCTGCAACGAAAATCTCCTGCTCCTTGTAGTGGCCGGTGCGCTTATTCTTAAGTCCAACGGCAAATTTCAGAGGCGCTTCATACGAGATGTTCTTCTCGATGGCAGTCCGCTCGTCGTACTTTGGCTCATCCAACTTAAAATTCTTGAAACTTACTTCAAGCTCTTTACCCGTCCAGTCATCCACGGGAGATGCATCGTGGAGAAGCTCCTGTAAGCCGGTATCCAAAAACCACCTATACGAATCAAGCTGCACCTGCACCAAATTAGGCGCTTGAAAGGTATCAACCGCATATTTTGAAAAAATCTTGCGTGGGGTCATGTTGCGGAGTGGAAATCCCAGAAAAATCAGAGATTTTTATGGGATAGGCGCCTGCCTGCGGCAGGCAGGTAGGCAACGAGAGGAAAACTCTGTCGGGTACCTGGCAAACTTCGGCGCCAGACCACTAACCCCACCCCCCGACGACAATAAAACACGGCCTTTTCGTCGTGTGGGAGATGTGATGATTCTATTTTCCCGGAGTGGTCAAGGACACGTGGCGCAAGGCATATACTATGCCCTGGTTCATTATAATGCTCCTGCCTACAGCTGGGCTGACCTGTCACCCCGCAGGGGTGCGGGTGAGCAGGATACTGTCTCTTGTGCAAAAAGGAAAGACCTGCCTAAGGCATGTCGTCTGGGAAACCCTTACTTATTGTGGTTTTGTGCGGCTTTTAAGGCCGCAGCCCAGGTATGCACTATTCTATACGCTGAGCTGTTCCTGTCAATGGGCCCAGCATGGATAGTGACCTTCTCTATCTCTCGTGGGTTTATTCTATGACGCCGAAGAAAAGCGTCAAGTTGTGATATCAACACCTCATCGAGATGCCCCTGTCCCGAAAACGTGAGTGTCTCTACGGTTATTCCCCTCACGCGCAAGTCCACCGCAGTAAGTGCGTGGTCACAAATGGTGAATATCAACGTTGGTCCGCGCATATTAGCCATACCGCTTGATGCTTTGCATGATACCGATACCGATCATCACTGATAGCAGGTGACTACCGCCATAACTTAACAGCGGAAATGGAATACCGGTCACGGGTACCAGGCCCGTGTTGACCCCCGCGTTGATGACAGCGTGACTTGCAATGAAAATGATGATCCCGACTGAGAACAATTTACTAAAGTTGTTCCCGGAACGCTCGCCGATTCTACTGATACGATAGAGTGTCAGTGCAACTGCGCCTAAAAGCACTGCAATCCCAACGAGGCCAAATTGTTCCGCCCATGCTGCAAAAGCAAAGTCGTTTTGCGACTCCGGCAGAAATCCGAGGCGCGCCTGCGTCCCCTGTCCAAACCCCTTACCCAGCCAGTGACCGGAACCAATGGCAACTTTTGATTGTATGATATTATAGCCGACTCCGGTAGGATCGTGGTAGGGATCGAGAAACGCAGCCAGACGCTCCTGCTGATAGGGTTTCAGCGCGACAGCCCATCCCGTATACGCAATCAATACCGCAATGATGACCAATAAAAAGAGATGGCGCCGGTTGATGCCAGCGGTCAACAGCATCCCGGCCCATATCAAACCAAGCATGATCGCCGATCCAAGGTCGGGCTGAAGTAAAATAATGCTTGTAGGAATCGCTAAATATATTCCCGATATCACTACATGGCGAAATTCATTGATATGAATATGCCGCTGTGAAAAATACTTTGCCATGAGGATAATAAATGCCAGTTTTGTCAGCTCGGAGGGCTCAAAGGTAAAACCGCCAAATACAATCCACGCGCGTGAACCACGAATAGAAGTATTCAGCAGGGTTAGCAACAATAATCCACACATCACTAGGTAAATGATCGTTGCGGGCATGGAATGATTCTTGAGATACCGATAGTTGAAAAAGGAAAATCCGATCATTGCTATCAGTCCTATACCGATCAGAATAATCTGCCGATCAAAAAGCTGGCGGGCGTGGTCACCAATGCCGTAGAGATTAATCAAGCTCGTTGCCAGCAACAACAAAGTCGCCCCAAGTAATGGGGCGTCCATCCTGCCTACCGCTTTTAGTGCGGTGCGGCTAAAACTGCTGAAATTGCTCAAATTCGCCATACTGTTTCAGGAAATTCTCGTTGGAAAACACGTCTGTGGTCGCCTGCACAAATGTCCGCACCACGGTGTCGCTGATCGTGAATGGCCATGATACTTTAAAATACCGCTCGGTGCGTGAGGGTACCGTTGTTGTCTCGGTATGGTTAATGCCGATAATCTCGTTCTGCGCATTGTACAACAACACATTGATGTCCACCGTACCGAAATCAAAATCAGAATTATTGTAAACGGCGCCTTCCAAGGTACTGCCCCCTCCGGCCTGCACGGCATACTGCTCGCGCCGTAGAGGAAAGTCAATGCGCGGCGCGCTCGGATCCACCTGACGCCATAGCACCTTGCCCAGCACTACGACACTTTGTGCGACTCCTTCCTTGGTCTTTAATGCTGTGACTACGAGATACCGCGTTTGCTTGGGAACAATAAAGAACGTGCCGCGACGGGTGGCAATTGCTCCGTTGGAGCTGTTCACCAAACTTAAGGTGTACGGAATACCAGTAGCACCGTAGATATCATTGGGATTTTCTATCTCTGCGAGAATGTCGTACTCCTGCGGGCGGGTATTAAACACTTTGACCGAGCGCACTTTGAGGTCCAGCGGTTCTGGCACACAAAGCTTGCCGCACGCTTGCGCGCCGCAATCCACACCGTCTTCGCTCTGGTTTTTCACGCCATCGGTACAGGTGGGCGCTGGATTGCTGAGACGGTATACACCGAATCCAATCAACGCAAAAATGACGACGTAGACACACCCAATAAACAGTTGCTTGGCCCAGCGAGGCATGGTTTCACTATTATACCTGGAAAAGGAGCGCTCGTAAAAACATTAAAACCAGTAATCTGGCAGCTACCTACTTTCGCCGGATAAGTCCGACTATCATGGGCCTTGCGGGATTTCACTTCTGAGTTCGGAATGGGATCAGGTGGGACACCCGCAGTATAGCTGCCAAGTTACTGGTTTTAACACAAAACGTATCAAGTATTGTTGCGATGATAAGTAACAAAAAAGAAAACTATGAAGCGATCGTTACACACCAAAGAAAAGATTGGACATATTAGGAGTTCTCGGCTAAACACATTGCTGTGCGTACACCTGAACCCTATCAACGTAGTAGTCTACTACGAGTCTCTCATACCTCATCTTGGGGCCCGTTTCGCGCTTATATGCTTTCAGCGCTTATCGGAACTGTACATAGCTACCCAGCACTGCCCTTGGCAGGACAACTGGTACACCAGCGGTACATTCACTCCGGTCCTCTCGT
>JBBUGO010000026.1:0-10875 GCA_038056025.1 Patescibacteria group bacterium | reverse complement strand
ATCCGCCATGGGCGTAACCCTGCTGCTCGCCTCCGTTAATACCTGCGTAGGTAACAATGACACTGCGCTTGATAAAATATTGATAAAAAAGAAAGCGCCCCGACAATCTGTCGGGGCGCGCTGCTTTGACCACCAAGCAGAGGAGTGTTCGTATATCGGCCAACACTTAAGCCGTTACGTTATTTATTGACAGAGAATCCTAAGATGTTGTTCAGCTCGCCGTTCTTAACGAGAGCAGACGCCCAGACGCTCACCTTGCCTCGAGTGTAGCTTGCCCTAGCACCACGACCCACGAACGCTTGGTCATGGTACCCGACAGTCACACCCTTAGCCACGGTTACAACGGCGAGGATCTTGTGCCATGCCCCCGTGTGGCCGTGCTCATAGATCGCGAGCACAGATACGGGACCGCGACCCAGCCACACAGACTCGCTGAACCTACGGCCACCGAACTCCAAGCCGGTACTCACATAGAGCGTGCACCACTTGGCTGGCGAGAAGCTGGGACCAGCGTAGATCTGCCCCCAGTTCTCGTTCAGGAGTCCGAAGGCCGACCACCCGAACTTACCCTTGATCTGTCCGGTGAGAAACAGATCGAGGTTCGGCTGACCATTGATGACCTGAAGCTCGACGTTGTCCGCCATTAAAGGCGAGGAGACGACAAGCACCAACAGTGCGACAAACATGACCCGCTTCATAATCTTCCTCCGAACTTGGCAAAATTGCCCACCAAAATGCTTAAATCCAAAGCGCTTTGATGGGCAATCTCACTATCTATATTATACTCTTATTACAGTGTTAGGTCAAGTATACGGATTTGGCTGTTTTGCTTGGTTTCTAGCGACCGACACCCCATTCCTCCATCAGAGACTCACGGAACCATAATTGAGCACAATTATGGTGAGTCAGAATGCAAAAACCGCCGAGGAGGCGGTTTTTGACATGTGCTCTGGGGAGGGATGGGGTGGAGCGAGCTATTTGAGTTCCGCATCAATCGCGGCTTTAAACGCCGAAAACGGTTGTGCTCCAACAAGAAGATTGCCATTGATAAAGAATGCCGGGGTGCCAGTGACGCCTGCCGCGCTCCCATCTGCCTGATCTTTTGCAACTTCTTCTTTATAGGTATTCGCGTCAAGGCAACCATTGAATTGCACGGTATTCAGGCCGAGTTCTTGTGCCCACTTCTTCAACTCCGTGGCACCATATTGAACAGTACCAGTCCCGAGCTTAATTTGTCCCTCAAAAATTTTGTCGTGGTACTCCCAGAATTTCCCTTGATCATCCGCGCACTCCGCCGCCTGCGCCGATGGTTCCGCTGCAGGATGAAAGCTTAAGGGAAAATCACGGTACACCAACTTCACTTTACCGGTGTCAATATATTCTTTCTTGAGCTGTCCAAGGGTTTCCTGCCAAAAACGCCGGCAATAAGGGCACTGGAAATCACTGAATTCAATAATCGTAACTTTTGCGGACGGATCTCCCAGCACCGGATCATCATCCGCGCTTACATCGGCCTTTACCGCGCGTGCGGCGGCGGCAGGCTGGTTATCCGTTGGAACAGGAGAACGATTGGCATAGAGAATTGTCCCTCCGATAATGATGCCGGCAAGAATCACCGCCATCGGCAGAGTGAGCTGAAACTCACTCGCACGAGGTTCGTTTTGTTCCATAGTGAGTACTATTGTAGCGAACCACTCATCAACATGCAACGAGGCGACTAGTCGCTTTCCCGCCTGCGCCCGCGAGAAATCACTTCCTTAAGCGTTTTCTGATACTGCGTGAGCTTTGTCCGTAAATAACGCTCATCGGGATACAAAGCGCGATGCCGGCCGATTTCCTGCAGCAGTTTTAATTCCTTGCCAATATCTTCGCATAGTTCTGCGACTATCTCTGCCATTTGATGCTCCTCGTGTTTCAGTTCTCGTGCCGCGCGTACCCTGCGTTGAAACTTCCAAAACTTTACACCCGCTCTGGAAATCCTGGGCAAGAAATAAGAGGCAACAATAAGCGCACCTACGGTATAGATTGCAACAGATTCTGCGAATTGCTTTTCTTGCCATTGAATCACCGCATCAATAGCATTGCGTATCCAGTCAATGATGCCATTAACCGCAAATCCCCCAATCTGAATGCTCGTGGAATCAGGAGGAACCACAGCGGCGCTATCAGCATACAGTGCGTTTGCCGACAAAATAAAGGAGGTGCCCATCACAAGGAGACCGAAAAGAAAGATACGGAATCTCATTAAGAGAGTGCGGAGAATATCCTGGGATACAGTATATACTGAATGCTCTCCATTGAGAAGATTATGTACGGTCCGTTGCCCCTAGCGACGCACCACGAGCATTGATTTCATGGTCATTGGAATATACCGATGATCGCCCCGGGGATATTCGCGGATAGCGTCAAAAAGCTTCTGGTACGAGTAGCGATACAGTTCTCCACGGCGAGTTCCGGGGTCATTAGTGATAAATTGTTGGGTTGCATCATCATATCCGCGAATCACCACCATGTGGTGAAGCGGCCCAGGTGAAGTAAAAAATGGGTTTCCCAAAAGCCGGCCGTTGACAGGCACTATGACAAGATTGCCGCTGTTCAACTCCCGCTTTATATCGGTAAGGATAATGCCCCGCACCGCCGTGGCATTCGTATGGCTATAGTATTCAGCAAGCAAGGCCTGCATATCACGCACTGAAATATCGTCAAAGGTATAAAAGCGTCTCTCTTCATATTCGGCGAGCGCCATGATCTCGTTCACAACTTCCGCCGATGTAAAGGTCGTACCGCGTACCCAGTGCATCGCCATGATGATCGATGCCTCCTCGCACCCGTTTTGAAAATGGGGATCGCTCCAGTCCCCCGTTGGTGCTTGTGATGTAAAAGGAACCGACAATAACACCGCCGGCAGTCCCTGCGCCACTGTCGGCATGGCAAAGAAACTTGCCGCTCCTATCCCGACCCATAAAAAAGAAACTAAATGCCGCATGGTATGTAGTATAGCAATAATGAAAAAGAGAGGGAGCTGTCGCACAGCCCCCTCGTGACTCTGGGGAGTTCCCCATGGTTGTTGCTACGGCTTCGCGGCGGCCGCAGGCGGCCTGGTACCGTGCGATGAGCTTCCCCTCGCGAACCACCACGCAGCGCCTCCCAGCAAGAGAGACGCCACGACGACGAAGATCGCCAGCTTGCCGCTGCTGCCTGACGAACTGGGAAGCTGAAACTGCAGATCCTGATCTTTCGGCATACCTCCTCCACAAACGCACGATGACCCCGCACCGTGTTGGCACGATTATAGAATGCACACGAAAAAACGCAACTACCAGCTCCCGCTCGAGCCGCCGCCACCCGATGAGCCGCCCCCAAAACCGCCGAAGCCGCCTGACCCGCTTGAACTCCCGCCTCTCCCACCGCCCGCCCACCATGGGACGTGTCCCATGGTTTTACCACGCTCATAGGCGCGTGAAACGATGTAATCAAACAATAAACCAAATGGTGCGAGAAAGAGAAATGCCACGATTCCCATTGCGAGAGAAGCGATAACACCAACAGCGATGGCGATGACACCCCCGATGACCCCTCCGGCCCACCATGATTTTGAGCGGCCAAGGATACTCCCCAGCCAAATAAATATAAAGAGAACCCAGAAGCCCAAACTGAAAAAAGCACCGATGGCTGTGCCGATTTGATCTGTTGTTGAACTTTCTAAACCAGGAAATACTTCTCCCTGAATCGCCGCAATGATGGCGTCGGTTCCCTGGTTAATCCCTTCAAAATACTGCTCCTGTTGAAATGCCGGTTTGAGAATCTTATCAATAATTTGAAAACTCTGGGCATCGGTCAGCGCGCCCTCAAGGCCATATCCCACTTCAATGCGCATTTTCCGATCCTGCATGGCCACCAACAGGAGTACACCGTTGTCCACATCCTTTTTACCAATCCCCCACTCCTGAAAGAGTTTTTCAGCAAAATTCTCAACCGTGTCGCCATTCAGCGACGAGATAATCACAACGGCAATTTCGCTTTCCTTTTCTTGCTCAAATGCTGAAAGTTTTTGCTCCAATTGCTCCTGCTGCGCCGAAGATAGCGTAGCCGTATAGTCATTCACAAATCCGGTCGGGGTCCCCGGCGATTGGTACGCATATACTAATGTCACGCTTGCAAGCACGACAACGACTACCGCGATGGGTAGAAAATATTTCTTCATACCGAGAATATCACGTTATTGCAGATCAACCTTGGGGGCGTTTTCCGTGCCCTCTTGCGACTCAAAGTATTCACGCTCGTCAAACCCAAATATGCCTGCGACGAGATTGCTGGGAAATCGCTTGACGGTTGTGTTATAGTCGCGTACCTGGTCGTTAAACCGCCCGCGCTCCACACTCACACGATTTTCAGTACCCTCCAGCTGAACCATCAGCGTCTGGATCGTTTCAGAAGATCGAAGCAGAGGATAATTCTCCACAATGGCCAGCAGACGGCCAAATGCCGATTCCACTTGATTAGCCGCAGTAACTTTTTCCTGCACGGTCTTGGCGCCTGTATACTGCGTGCGTGCCGCGGCAATATCACTGAACACTTTCTGCTCCTGGGTCAAAATACCTTTGGTGGCATTGACGAGATTCGGGATGAGGTCAAACCGGCGCTGGTATTGCGTCTCTACTTGCGCCCATTGGCCGTTGATGGCTTCGCTTAATTTCACCAGCCCGTTATACACCCCGCCGACATAGAGTGCCAACACCACGACAATCGCCACCACGATCCATGTAGTTTTGTTCATAGTAGTAAGATTAACACGCCTACGATAGAACTTTTCTCTTTCCGTTGCAACCCCATTGTCTCTTTGGTCATACTATTTAAACCACCTCATGCCTTGAGGCGAGGCTCGACTCGCTTTAATAATACTGCGTTTGTCGCAACAATAATAGATGATGCCGACATAAGCAGTGCCGCGATCTCCGGTCGCAATGTCCAGCCGAGCGAGTTATAAAATACTCCAGCGGCAATGGGAATGGCCAGCATATTATAGATAGCCGCCCAAAACAGATTCTGCTTCATCTTGGTAACCGTGGCTTTGGAAAGCCGCATAGCCACAACGATGTCGTAGGGATCCGACTTCATGAGCACGATATTGCCGGTTTCGATTGCAACGTCTGTTCCTGCGCCGATGGCAATGCCAATATCGGCCCGGGCCAACGCCGGAGCGTCATTGATCCCATCGCCGACCATGGCGACAAACTTGCCCTCATCCTGCAATTTTTTCACATATCGCTCTTTATCCTGCGGCAGGACTTCGGCAAAAATTCGGTCAATGCCGAGCTCCTTTCCTACGGCTTCCGCGACTTTAGTGTGGTCTCCGGTGATCATGGCAACTTCGATTCCAAGTTGCTTTAAACTGGTTACGGCCTTCTTTGCTGTTGGCTTTACCGTATCGGCGGCGGCGATAACCCCGGCGAGCTTGCCATCAATCGCAAGTAAACTTAAGGTTTTACCCTCGCCAGCCAGCTTTTGAAGGATGATTCTTCCAATTTCGATATTTACATTGTTGTCCTTTAAAAGTTTTTCTTTGCCTGCAAAGACCATCTTCCCGTTAATTACCGCTTTTAGACCCTGCCCGGCAATAGATTCAAATTTTCCGATTGGCTCAAGCGGTACAGCGCCTCTTTTTCCCGCTTCTTCCATAATGGCCTTTGCGAGTGGATGATTTGAACCAGCTTCAACACTGGCTTCGTAATTGAGTATTTCGCGCTCGGTAAACCCATTGAAAGCAACCACATCCGTTATTCTAGGCTTGCCTTCGGTGAGTGTACCGGTTTTATCGAGCACAACAGCATCAAGACGGGACGTGTTTTCAAGCGTCGCCGCATCTTTGATTAAGATGTTGTGCTTTGCGCCAAGTCCGGTTCCAACGGCCACGGCCGTCGGCGTGGCTAAGCCCAAGGCATCAGGACAGGCAATAACAACCGTGGCCACCGCAAAGTTCAAAGCGGTTAGCAAGCTAGCATTGCCAAAGAAATACCAGCCGACGAATGCAGCTACGCCCGAACCGATTGCAACGACGACCAACCTGCCAGCCCAAAGATCAGCAATTCGCTGGCCAGGTGCTTTGGAGTTCTGCGCCGTTTCCACCATTTTAATAATCTGTGCCAAAACCGTTTCCGAACCGACCTGCGTGGCTTTGAATTTTATCGTGCCGGTCTGATTAACTGAACCACCGACGACTTTCCCGCCAACGGTTTTGGCAACCGGTATAGATTCTCCGGTCACCAATGATTCGTCAATAGAACTTTCACCCTCTATAATTTCTCCGTCCACTGGCACCTTGTCACCGGGACGAAGCACCACAATGTCATTATGGATAACTTCCGCGCTCGGAATGCTTGTCTCTTTGCCGTCACGAATAACATTTGCCCTTGGCGGCACTAGATCAAAAAGCGCACGCAAAGCGTCCGAAGTACCGCGACGTGATTTCATTTCCATCCAGTGGCCGAAGAGAACAAATGTGACGAGAAGCGCGGCTGCTTCAAAAAATGTTTCCGTGCCGCCGATCAATGTAAGCAAAACACTGAAAAGATACGCCGCGAGCACGCCAGTGGCGATAAGCACGGCCATGTTGAGCTTGCGTGCCTTGAGTGAATAGTATGTGCCGGTAATAAAGATTGAGCCGGTCCAAAAGACTATCGGCGTAGTGAGAATTAAGAGTAACCAATTAATCGGAATTGGCGTCGGCAGATTCAATTTAAAAATATTTACGCCGACCGGCGAATACAGAAAAATGGGAATAGAGAGCAGTAATGAAATCATAAACCGACGGCGCATGTCCCGTTCCATCTGTTTGGCCACTCTCGGATCGGTCATTGCCGCCTCATGATCCTTGTGACTTATCTTAGAAACATCATGGGTCATGTGCTCCTCTTCCGTTTCCGCGCCTCTTTGTTTTGCGACGAGCTCCATTCCGCAGCCAGGACAGCGGCCGGGTTCTGATTGTCTAACCTCGGGGTGCATGGGACAGGTATAAATCACTTCACCGTCTTTGCTTAGGGATGCGTTGGTCTTGTGCTCGTGTTTTACATGCTTCAATTTTTCGTCGAGTGCGTATTCATGTTGTTTTGCTTCTATATCGCATCCGCACGTAACAGCCAATTTTTCTGCGGTGCAGCACAAGCAGTTTTCTCCGCAAGTGCAGTTTGGCTTTCTTTCTACGCGATTATTATTTAGTTTGTTGTGATGACTATGATTCATGTGTTTATTTTTTATTTTCAACTGCTTGACTTGTAATTTCTAAATTGCAGCTCTTATATTCTTTGCACCATGTTTCGCACTTTTCTGCTTGCTTCTTATCCTCATAATGCAAGCCACACTCGGGGCATTGATGGAGTTTTTTGTCGCTTTCGCGATCGTTATGATGATCGTGGTTCATAATTATGTTGTTGTTTTAATTTTTAATCGACTTTTAAAGTTTTTAAAATTAAATTCGCTATATACTGACCATTAATAAAAGCATCTTCGGTACTCGGAACATCATGATCATTGGCTAAAAATAAATTTGGTTCGGGATTATCGTCTATGTATTGATCTCCTAAGAAAAATAGCGCCGGTTCCCACCTCCCTTTATAAATAATTTCGTAGCTGTCAAAATATTTAGCAATATTATCCTTGCTTCCGTAGAAATAAAGGTAAGAACCGTTTAGCTCGCGGGAAATAGCCGTTTCTTCTTCTATGGGGAAAAAGTTATACCATGCTACATCGTATTCTTTTTTTATTTTCCCACGAAGGTGGTAATAATTTACATTGATTCCTCTTTTGATTTTTTGCGGTTTTATTAACCATTTATTCGCAATATCCATCGGAGTAGCCAGCACCACGATGTCACATTCATAAATTTTTCCTGATTTAGTTTCCAGACCGAATTTATTATCAGGAAGCCGCATTACTTTAACTACTGAATCCAAAATAATTTTCTCTTTAAATGGCGCGGTTAATTTTTCAAAATGGAATCTAAAAGAATAGCTCGGGACAATAATCGTCATCAGCACTCCTAAAAAAATAGCAGTGGAAACTTCTCTTGGATCTGTAAAATACGCCGCCCATAGAAATTGCTCAAGGTATTCTCTGGTTAAATTTTCTAGACCATGCTCTTTAATATAATCGCCGGCTTTTTGATGATAATACTTTTTAAGATAGGGATCCGCTTCGATCAATTCTCTATAAGAAACGTTGAGGGCTCGCTGGTCGACTCTTTGGTGATGCCGCCGGAACTTCAAAAGTTCAAAGAATAACCGTATGCCCGCGGGAATATGCTTAAGCATCCGCCAGGAATAAGCGTGGTAATGTTCTTGGCATTCTATGCATTTTTTGCATGCCTTGCCGAAATGAAAATGGGCTTTGGCAAAATGCACGACATTCACCTTTTCCACATACGGCATAATATTATGGCAATCTGCGGTAATATAATAAGCGCCGTAATTAGTTTCGCCATCCGGTGACGTTTTCACCCGTCCACCGATATTTTCGGTAATCAGTTGAAACTCAACGTTGTTTTTCGAAAAGAGCTTAGCACATCCCAGCCCGCTTAATCCCCCGCCGACAATTATTACTTTTTTCACAATGTTTTATTTTCTAATGGCAACATCCGCCGTGTTTGTGATCATTATGTTTTTCTGACTGTTTTCTAGAGTCTGCATCGATTTTTTTATCGTCATCAGAGTTCCCGTGCTCACCGTGTCCTCTGAACATCATCCAAATATGTGCGAGCACAAAAGCACCGATAAGGATTGGCCAGAGATATCCACTTAGAGACAAACTACTACCGCCGAGAAACAAGGCTCCTAAAAAAAGCGCACAACAAAGAATCATCATCCACATCATTCCTTGGTGTCCAGTATTTTTATTATCGTGATTGTACATAGATTTATTTTCTTATTAAGCTGGAATTGTGCATCCAGACGATGTACCAAGCGAATATCCAAGCGACAATGAAGAAATAGACAAAGCCCCAGATAACGCTTCCGACACTGCCCCAGCTAAACCAAGGAATAAGTTCAAACAACGAGTGGTGAAGCTCCTGGGCTTTGCCCGATAACAGTGAGCCGTAGGCCAAACAAGCGGCATAGAAGACCTCCATGCCAAGCACGCATTTCCAGCCGTATGATTTGAGTGATAGTTGTTCCATATTTTTAGTTACTTTATTAATTAACCGACGTATTTTTCAGAATCACTGACGAAGTGATCCTTGCACATATCGGAACAGAAGTAATAAACTTCTCCCCGATACTCTGTGTGAAGTTTTTCGTGAGTCGGATCAAGTTCCATACCACATACCATGTCTATGATTTTTTGATCCGGCTCGATGTGCATTCCTACCTTTTTTAATTGTTTGTTCATATTGGTAGACATATTGTTGATTCTTTTGCTTCCATAGTTAGTGTGTTGCATCTTTTTCAATTATACACCGCAACTGGATCCACTCCGCGTTCCCGCTGGCTGGACTTCGCTCAAAACCCGCCGATAGCCGGCCGCGCTTGAGAAATCTTTTCCGAGAATTGCTTGTGCACTTACCGCGCCTCGCGTGTTTTTGTCGGACTGGAGATACTGCGAAATAGCACTATAAGTGTCGGGAAACCAGTACGCATTCACTGCCAGCGCGGTATCGTACATATCCGCTTCTTGCATGCCAGCAGAAGCCATCAGCTCCAAAAGCCCCAGCATCGCCATGCCGTGATTGCAATCAGGAAAATAAGTGGAATTTCCGCAACAAGGTCGGTAAATATTTTTGCTCATCCGCTCCACAAGTGCCTGCTGATCGGGCGTCAAAGGAATCATCGTATGGCGGCTGTAATGGTCCATCGCCAAGCCACGTGCAAGCGTCCAACCGCCCGTTGAAGCAAACTTTCCTGCGCCGCCATACTGCGGGTCCATCATGGGACCCTCGGTGAGCACGGGATTTTTATTCGCCAGCCCGAATGCCCACAGGATATTGAGAAGAACTCGGGAATTTTCCTGTGTTATGACAAGATTTTCATCTATAGATGTTGTTAGAATCTGCTCGGCAAAACTGCGCTGAGAAGAGCTTTCTGGATATAGCTCCAGAAATTTTTCTTTATCAATGACGCCGGCGGCTACCAGCTGTGGTCCGAGATCGCCAAGGCGTAATGGGAGCGACGTGCGTGCTTGAGCCATCAGCGCAACCTCGCGTGTCACGTCTTTGGTCTGCGCGGGCGCGCCCATAGATAGGAAGGGTGAAACTGCCAACAGTATGACGAGAAGAACAAGTGCCTGAAAAACGGATGGGTACTCCTGAAAAATGCTTTTATTAGTATTGTATTCCATAATTATTGGCTCACAGGCATCGGACAACCGCCTGCTTGAGCAAGCGACTCCAGTGACTGTTTGCCTTCAAGGCGCCGGCCATCGGGAAATATCCACGTGGGATATCCCTGGACGCCAGCGGCAAGACATACAGCAGGATCTTGGGTACATTCAACGTACTGCATGAGGGAAAACGCATCGCCAAACATATTTTTTTGATTCTGGCAGTGCGAGCACCATTGCGCGCCATACATAATCGCTCCACGACCTACCAGACATTGAGCCAATGCAGTTGTGCTCTGTTGATCCGAACGGGAAAGATATTGCGCAATACCAAGCACTGCCGCCGCCACAACCAGAATAATAACGAGGTGGCGTTTATTCATCACAGCAATCAACAAGCTTTTCTACAATTTCTTTTAATGTCCACGGTTTTTCACTGGCAGTCGTTTGCTTAAGATCTTTTATATTGATGAGCTTCAGACGCACACTCCAGAAGAGTGTATACATCCGATACGCCCGCGCGAACATCTCGCGCGCTTGGTCTTTTTTACCGTCCCCATTGAGCTT
>JBBUGO010000025.1:0-18050 GCA_038056025.1 Patescibacteria group bacterium | reverse complement strand
GCCGAACCAAGAATGTGGCTCACCTCATGGAATGTCAGCGTTACCGTATCGTTGAGCGCCACAGACTCATTATAACGAATACTCTTAATGAGTTTGAGCACCTGACCGATTTCGCGTTTCGTATAGAGAGGTTCCTGGCCTATAGCCCGCGATTCGTCATCAATTTTCTCCATCGTGTCATACAGTGTCACGCGTACGATAGCCTCTGTCGGTTCTGTCATGAATACGGTACCCCGAAATCCGTCCCGATAGAGCTTTGGCAAGCGCCCTACATGATCGGTGTGACTGTGCGTCATGATAGCGTAATCAATTTTTGAAGGATCGTAGGCAAAGGGCTCATAATTCAGTTCATCGTTGAACCGACTGCCCTGAAATAAGCCGCAGTCAATCAATAGCTGGAGACCCCCCGCCTCCAGCAGATAGTTGGCGCCGGTTACCGTCTTTGCTCCTCCGTAAAAGTGAAGTTGCATCGCTTGTTCGCCGAACCTCCAGACAGGCCGTGTCGTCCCGTTGCTACGGGACGCACTATAACTCATTCGCCGTGGGCGAACTCCGTGAATGCCTGCGTAGGAGTTTCGGCTTCACGCGCCTTCTTGAAGAGATCGAGCTAACGGCATTATACAATAAACAGCGAGATGAGATAACCAACAATTGCCGCGGTGGCTATGGGCGGCAATGCGGCCATGGGCGCCCGTTCGCGTTGATTTAAGAAGATGACGTGCATGAGCGCTGCACCGGCCAACACGCTGACAGCCACAATTATTGCCTGTGCCAACGATCCATAAAAAAGTGTGGAGGCCACCAACAATGCCGGCAACCCCGAATCTCCCGACCCCAACAGCATGTGGGACCGGGTTCTTAAAGCTGTCTCTGTGGGAGTGGTAAAGTCCATCGGCTGTGGAGGAATGAGAAAGCCGACAATAACACCAGAGGCAATCATGTTTTGCGCTAGCGCCACCATATGATGCGTCCGGTAAACGGCAATAATATCATAGATCGCAAATACCGAGAGGATAAAGATAGCGATCGTGGGCGATATGCTCATGCCTACCAACCCGGCCACACCTCCAATCGCCAGTACCAAGGAGAGGTTGTGTATCGCAACAATCCGCCATAGCCAGAATGCCACCGTTACCACAAGGGTGATCAGGAGAGTCGTTGCCGGTGGTAGCCATGGCAAGAGCGCGAATTGAGTGCCGGAAAAGATAAGCACCGAGAGAAAAAACCTTAATATCCAACCCGACAGGAAACGAAACCGTGCCAGCAAAAAAGAGAACAGCAAAAAAAATACTATGAGCGAGACGCCGCTCGTCCAAGAAACCTCCAGCGGTTCGACCCATGCACTCTGCCCCAGCAAGGCGCTCGAATTGCCGGCAACAGCCATAGCTATCGCGAGTGTGGCGAGAAATAAAAAACTCTGATTCAAAAGAAGTCCTTTGTGAATTTTCATCTAATTAAGCCAGGGTCTGTCGGGATACATTTGGAGGAGGTGGCGATAGGATTGGCCCTTGGGCAGTTCAATGTGGTTGGTTTCCATCCATCGCTGTATCAATTCTCGTTGCACGGTAAGTGGCGTGCGCACCTCTACCTGCGTCGCTTCAAGGATATCAAGCTCGCTATGGAGATTTTTTACTGCAATAAAAAAGAATGCGATGAGAAAACCCGAAAAAAGCGCGAGAAACCCTATACCGAGATACGATTCAACCTTGAAAGTCAGTGGATTTTCCATGGTTAACGAACAATGATGGTGCCGGCCTGTTTGAGGTCTCTCACATTGTGGTAGCCAAATACCCCCTTGACCGAAAACGTAAACGCAAAGTAACTATTCTGTGGGATGTCGCCGACACTATCGAATCCAGCCAGTTTAGTATCGGCGTCGACAACAATACGGATAGGAAGGAGTGCGTCATTGCGAAAGCGCACGGTATCTCCGATGTGGATACGCAAATTGGTCGGACTAAATACGCCGTTGCGATAGGAAACCGTGTAGAGACGTGGGGGGAGTGTTTCGACGGGAGAAGTGGAAGGAGTTCCTCCTATCCCCCCGAGATCACTCTGGCGATCACCAAACACATTCACCGAAACGGCTAGGAGTATCATCGTGGCAACAATAAGAAGCCAAAACGTACCCGTCCCGCTCAATGTGTCGAGGCGTTTTTCTTCTCGGCGTGCCAGTTGTGCCTGAAATTGATCGAGCATGTACCTTTATAGTAATACAGCGGCAATAGCTGCGCAAACAAAAGAGTGAGAATTATTACGAAAACTAGAACTTCTTCCCAGACAGGCCGTGTCAGTCCGCCCAGCGGCGGACTGCACTAATTCTCGGTGCGATGTTCTGCTGAAGCCATGCCATCGCACCTGCGAGTTGCCTGCATAGGGAAGAAGTTCTAGTTTTCTATTTCTCCAAAATTTTCAGCGCTTCCTGCACCACCCCCGCATCAGACCAAGGAATCTTCTTCCCTCCGGCAATTGCCATAGATGTTTCTGACCCCTTGCCAGTGATTACCACCGTGTCTCCCTGTTGTGCCTGCCGTACGGCATGTTGAATGGCCTTGCGACGATCCATAATCACGGTTGTCTTTTTCGTGTTATGCATTCCTGATTGGATCTGCTTAATAATGCGAGTTGGGTTTTCTTCGTAGGGGTCCTCATCGGTGAGGATGATGGCATCACAGTAGCGCTCCGCAATGGTGCCAAACTCTTTTCTTTTCCATGTGTCTCGCCCGCCCCCCGCAGCACCAAGCACACAGACGAGTTGGCTACTGTCCTTTTTAAGGGTTTCGTATACCGCCTTCAGTGAATCCGGTGTATGAGCATAGTCAATCACTACATTAAAGCGTTGCTTGCCCGCCAAAGTTTTACTGCGTCCTTCCGAAGCCTCGGGCAAAGGAGGAACGAAGGCGGGGATAAACTGCATGCGCCCTGGCAACTCTTTCACGCTCGCGAGAATCGGCTGGATGGTCGGCAAATCAATACCGTACATTGCCGCTACTGACATTGCGCCTAACGCATTGAGGATGTTAAACCGGCCAACAAGATGAAGCTGGAAGAGCGTGCCGTACACCGTAAACGAAGAGCCCTCGGGACGGAGTATAACATTTGACGCTCGGATATCGCCTTTCTCAATACCAAAAAATATTTTTTTCTGTGCGGGTAGGTTACCAAAATATTCCGTGTGCTCATCGTCGGCATTGATGACATGTACCCCCTGCGCCCGCCTAAAGAGCTCCAATTTCGCGGCGCGGTAGTTTTCAAATGTACCGTGTGATTCGATGTGTTCACGATGGAGATTGGTGAATACTGCGCAATCAAATGTAATGCCTCTAATGCGTCCTTGCGCAATTCCCTCGGACGTCACCTCCAATACTACAAACTCACAGCCTGCTCTTTTCGCCTTATACAAGAATTTCTGTAGCCGAAATCGCCCCGGCATGGTCATTTTGAGCGTGTTGGGCCATTCCTTCTCTTTGATCTTATAGCCGAGCGAGCCGATGGCCGCTACCGCGTGTCCAGTTTCTTCCAATATCTTCGTAATCAAATAGACTGTCGAGGATTTCCCTTTTGTTCCTGTCACGCCGATGACTTTCATTGAACGCGATGGGAATCCGTACCAAAAAGCGCCGGCATACGCCAGGAACGTATGGTATGCGGGCGCAAAGAAGTTAAAAACTGATGTGGGAATCAGCTTTTTAATCTGATAGAGGATTTTGTCGAGTAAACTTTCCTGAAGCATTAGAATATTTTCCTTGCCTGGTTATATAGGAAATACCAGAATTTTGAAATAGGCAGGTCGAACGCGCCTGGATATTCTACGGTGCGTCCGCCAAAGCCGTGTTTGAACCGTGAAACGCCTGGCCATTGTTTGGCATCAATCCCCCATAAGTCGTAGTGCTCAAAGCCGTTCGTTTTTAACCGCCTCATACTATCCCAGTGCAACGCATATGGCGCCATGAGATTGCGATACTCGTAGTCGGAAGCACCGTGCAGATAGTAGCCGGTCTTTTCGTAGAAAAGGATGATTGCGCCCGCCACTGGAACGTCCTCGTGGTAGGCAATTGTTAGCTCGGTGGAAAGCGGTCTGGTGAGCTGCAAGAGCTTTTCGTAATACTCGCGAGGATGCGAAGAAAATTTATCTCGCTGAGTCGTTTTACTCATCAGCTTTAAAAATACATCGATATCCGAAATTTGCTTGGTAACAATATTATGATTCTGGGCAACTTTAATATTGTAGCGGGTTTTGTGGTGCATCTGCCCCAGCAATCCGTACTCATCCTGATTAAGATTAACGACAAGCGTTCTTTGCGGTTGGAGATTTCGCTTTGATTTTCGCAAGCCGTAGGGATAAAGAAGCTCCGCTACTGCGTCGACCATCGGCTCTATTTTTACAAAAATTGACCCTTCGGCGCGGGCAATTTTTTTGAGATAGGAGATAAATTGGCCGAGCGTATTTTTCAGTCCGCCCTGCATCGCACGGAGATCAATTTCCGGGCCATAGGAAACATACAAATAGTTTTTCCCAAACGGCAAAGAACTCTGCACGATATTCGCAGAGATTCCATTTTCGTCATACCGCCAGCATTTATTGCCGACTGATCGCTGAAATTCGAGCCATTCCTTTGTTTGCAAGAAGGACTTCATTGCATTCATATCGTAGCATCAATATAAAAAGTTGAAACCCCGCTCCACGATACGTTGGGAGCGGGGTGTGCCTTACGTTAGGAAATGCCGGAACCCGAGCCACCACGACGAGGTGTTTCGGCCTCCTTAAAGAATGGCTCGTATCCTCCCTCCACGAGTCCGCCATCTTCAAAGGTTCTGTACATCTCTCGAAAGTCTGCCGCTGCCTTCGAGGTTGAGGTACCGAGAGGGTCGTCGTCGGTTTTCTCGAGCTTGATTTTCTTTAAAGCCGCTTGCACAAGGAGATATCTGGCATGCTTCTGGCACTCGCTCCAGTTACGAGGGCCTTCGAGACCAGCGGATCCTCCTGGCCCGAGATGCTTCTTGATCTCCCCGAACAGCTTGTCGAACTCCGCGGCGCCGCTCATCTCCTTCAGTTCGCTCTCCACCCTAAAGAAAACCAGGAAGACAAGCATGGCCAAAGTGCCAGCCAAGAGGAGATTCCTGTTGACAAGGCTCGCTGGCCTCTCCCATCCATCATACGTCGCATCGAGAGCGAGGATTACTAAGCCCCCTACGAGCATGATGGTTCCGATGAGAAACCAGAAGTTCATCCAGCGAGAGAACCGTTTCGCGACTCCCGGACCCACCGGATGTGACTTGCGCCAGTGAATCATGAGCGGATGGTCCCAAGCAAAGCCCTTGTACGGCGGGCAGTCGTAACGGGTCATGACGACCTCTTTTCAAAGCGCCTTTTGTGCGAGATGGGGGTTTCCGGCCCCGTTCACTCCCCAGCTTCCGGCCGAGGCGAACACTTCATCTTGAACCGTAAGGCATGACGGTTGCGCACATACTATACAATATCGTATTAATAATAGCAAGTGACAGAGTTCTGGTATTCAGACAGACCCGCAGCAGGCCAGCTAGGTGTCGCAACGCGGGCAGAAAGCATCCATAGTAGCAAAAGGGCTCTACTAGCAATATCCAATGCAAAACATTCCGTTCGTCGAATCGTGGAGCGACTGGCCGTCGCGAGGACAAGTGGAGCGAGCCGCAGGAGCGAGCGGAACGGGCTGGAAGAATACTAGAACCCTGTTACTATTTTCCTAAAATTTTAAGCGCTTCACGAACCCGTTCTTGGAGCGTTACGCCCTTTGCCTCTTTGAGTGCTTCTTTTGATTGCTGTGCCGAGTAGCCCAGCGACATAAGCGCCTCCATCGCATTACTATCCTGGCCGAGATCGATGATATCTTTGCCGCCGACATCGAGGTATTCGATTTTATTGCCCAACTCAACGATAAGCCGCTGGGCGGTCTTCGGCCCGAGGCCGGATACCTTCTTTAAATAATTTGCGTCTTCGTTCATCACCGCCGCTTTCAGGTGCTGGGGCTCGACGGTTGCCATGATCCCCATGGCGTTTTTTGGACCGATACCGGGCACGGATGTTAAGAGGTGGAATAAATCTAAATCCCCCTTTTTATCGAATCCATACATGTCAAAGGTTCCCTCGCGCGTGTTCATTTGCGAATGCGTGAAGAGCTTGATTTTCGTATCGGTTTTTGCTAAACTGGTATGCAATTTTGGCAAGATAGTCACGCGGTATCCAATGCCTCCCGCGTTGACGATAACAAACCTTTCTCCGCGATATTCAATTGCTCCTTCGATGAAGGAAATCATACCCTCACGATACCATAGACATGTTTAAACTCAATCCCGTTCACAAGCCCGCCGGTGACCAGCCGGAGGCCATAGAGAAGCTTCTGAAGGGGCTAAAACAGAGCAAACAGCATCAGGTGCTCTTGGGTGTGACCGGCTCTGGAAAAACGCTCACTATAGCCCACGTCATCGCCCAATACGGCCATCCGACATTGGTCATTTCTCACAATAAAACACTCGCCGCACAACTCTATAAAGAGTTCAGGGAATTCTTTCCGAATAACGCGGTTCACTACTTCGTCTCGTACTACGACTATTATCAGCCGGAGGCATACCTCCAACACAGCGATACCTATATTGAGAAGGATTCCAAAATCAACGAAGAAATTGACCGTCTACGGCATGCTGCCACGCAAGCATTGATGTCGCGCGATGACGTGATTATTGTGGCCTCCGTTTCGTGTATCTATAACCTTGGCTCTCCGGAAGAGTACAAGAAAATGGGCTTGGAACTGTTTGAGAATAAAAAGATAACCGCCAGTGAACTTGCTCGCCATTTAATGCGCCTGCAGTATGTGCCGGAGATCGAGCTCAAGCGTGGCACGTTTCGTAAATCGCGCGATGAATTCGAAATAGTGAATCCTAACGGCCAAGACATTACACGAATTCGATTGAAACACGACACCATCATCGGTGTGTCGCGAGCAACGGTAGCAGATCCGGACGAACTGGAGACCACAACGCTCGTATTTGAGAATGTCACCGAGACAACAATTTTCCCGGCTAAATATTGGCTAGCAACCGACAGCCATATTGGCTTGGCTATTGAAAATATTAAAAGCGAATTGCAAAAACGCGTGCAGCAGCTCAAGCGGGCGAAACTGAACCAGGAAGCAGCTCGTCTGCAGGAAAAGACGATGTCAGATATCGAAATGCTTCGCCAGACTGGCTGGTGCCACGGCGTGGAAAACTACTCGATGCATTTGGATTTCCGAAAGCCAGGAGATCCGCCCTACACACTCTTGGACTTTTTCCGCAGTAAGGGCGAATTTCTCACGATAATTGATGAGTCGCATATCTCCGTTCCGCAGTTGCGAAGTATGTACCATGGGGATCACTCGCGTAAAAAGACGCTGGTGGATTACGGTTTCCGTCTCCCCTCTGCAATAGACAATCGTCCGCTCAAGTTCCCCGAATTCCAAAAACGCATTCAGAAAACGATGTACGTTTCGGCTACACCATCAAAGTATGAACTCGAAAAAGCTGGCCGTAATGGAGTCGCCGAACAGCTTGTGCGACCTACGGGCCTTTTGGACCCCACGATTGAAATTCAGCCAACAGAAAATCAAATTCCCCATCTCGTAGGACAAATCCGCGAGCGCACTGCGTCCAAGGAACGTGTTATTGTCACCACGCTCACCAAACGCATGGCGGAAGATTTGTGTGAGCATTTAGCCGAACAAGGCATCAAAGTGAACTATCTCCATTCGGAAATTAAAACACTGGACCGTCTTCAGATTCTCAAAGATTTCAGAATGGGAAAATATGACGTGGTAGTGGGCGTAAACCTTCTTCGCGAAGGATTGGACTTGCCCGAGGTATCGCTCATCGCCATTCTCGACGCCGATAAAGAGGGGTTTTTGCGCAATACCACGACACTCATTCAGACCATGGGCCGGGCTGCGCGTAATGTGAACGGTCACGTTATTATGTATGCAGACAAAATAACCAAATCTATTGATGCCGCTGTGAAGGAAACACAGCGCCGTCGAGTAAAACAAGAATCTCATAACACCAAGCACGGCATTACGCCGGTGACCATCCGCAAAAATATGTCGAGCTTTGATTTGCCAACGACCCAGTCATCGCGAAATAAATCGAATGGCTCTCGCTACGGTGTTGTACTGAACGGAAATGGCACTGGATCTAATAAGATTGCTATGCTCACCAAACTCATGGAAAAGGCAGTCCGTAAAATGGATTATGAGCAGGCGATGGTGATCCGGGAACAGATACAAAAACTCAAGCACAGCAATACTATATAACTTGCAAATGAGCTAAAAGTAAGGTATCTTATATCCCATGCCAAATACGAAATCCGCAGAAAAAGCACTCCGCCAATCCCAAAAGCGGCGCGTCAAAAATCTTGCGAAAACCAACGCGTATAAAAACGCGGTAAAGCAGTTTAAAAAGTACATTGCCGCAGGCAACATCGAAGAAGCAAAAAAGCTCTTGCCGAAGGTCTACAAAAAACTGGACAAAGCGGCTAAAGCAGGCGTGATCAAAAGAAATAAAACGAGCCGACTGAAATCAAGAATGAGCCATCTCCTTGGCACAAAATAAACTAAAATCCCGCCCCTAGCGGGATTTTAGTTTATACTCGTTTTGCGATATTAAACACAATCCCGAGTCCTGCCAGCAACGATACGAGCGCCGTGCCGCCGTAGCTGATAAATGGGAGAGGAACACCCGTTAACGGAGCCAGTCCCGTGATTGCGGCGATGTTGACTAATGCCTGACCCACAATCCAGATATTCATTCCCATCACAAAAAGACGTCCAAATGCGTCAGATGTCGCTTTGGCAATGCTTGCAAGCGTAAACGCAAGAAAGAGAAAGAGCCCTATAGTAAACCCTGCCCCCACAAGCCCCAACTCCTCCACGATAATGGCAAAAATGGAATCGCCTACCGGTTCGGGCAGAAAACCCGACTTTTGCGTGCTATTGCCGTACCCCACACCAAAGACCCCGCCGGAACCTATGGCGATAAACGATTGATTCAGTTGGTAGGAAATGCCGCGCGGATCAACCGACGGGTTGAGAAATGCTTTGATGCGATCAAGCCGATAGGGCTGGACTAGTATCATACCTCCGACCAGTATGAACGCTATGCTGATGATGACGATTAAATCCTTCAAATGCACGCCTGCAATGAAATAAACGCCCAATGCGATGGCCGCCACAAGAATAAACGTGCCTAGGTCGGGTTGCAAAAGAAGTAAAAGCGCAACAAAGCCCATCACCAACACAAACGGCAGGATGCCATAGGTCCAGTTTTTTACACGTTCATCCCGTTCTCCACACCATGCGGCAAGATAGATGATCAGTCCGAGCTTTAAAAATTCTGCTGGCTGAAAGACATATCCGCCGATGGAGAGCCAGCTTCGCGCGCCATTGAGCGTCACACCGAACTTTGGCGTAAACACCAAGATCATCAACGTAAGAGCCCCAAACAGCACCAGCCATGACGTGCCGCGCCAGAAACGATAGTTGATACGGCTCAAGAACCACGCCAATACCAAGCCCGGCAGAACGCCGAATAACAACTGGTGCTTGAGATAGTAGTACGGCGAGCCGAATTTCTTCTGCCCATCCATAATGCCCGCCGATGAGAGCATCACGAGTCCCAGCACCAAAAGAATCCCGATTGTCCACACAAGTCGTGTCTGCATTTACATATAGTATATCACCTCACACTTTCTTTTATCATATTCTCTTCATCGGTATATACTACCGCTCATTCGTCATTTTCCTGACAAAAATTTGGAGCCCGATTAGGGTTTCGGGGCATACCTCAACCCATCGACCAAATTAATTTGTTGCCAGGCAAAATTTCCTCATTCGCGGTGTATATGCGCACTGTCGTTCAAATGAACAAGAAGGTGTGAGGCGATATATCTGGTGGGTAGTTGGTAACTATTTCTCCCCGACAGTCCCGCAACAGGCCAGCTCGGTGTCGCAACGCGGAGGAAGGGCGTGCAATACAGCAAACAGGCTCTACTGCCACAAAGTATCACTAATAATACCTACATATGACCCGTGGAGCGACTGGCCGTAGTGAGGACAAGTGAAGCGAGCCGCAGGAGCGAGCGGAACGGGCTGGAGGGGAGGGGTAGTTGCAAACCTACCCCAGCGGGGGGATTTTACTGTCAACAAGAAAGATGATGAGACCTATGAGAGCTCCCAACGCATTGATCATCCAAAAGCGCATCGTGATTTGCGTTTCCGGCCAGCCGAGCGCCTCAAAATGGTGATGAATGGGTGCTGACAGGAAAACTTTTTTGCCGCGCAGTTTTTTAGAAATTGTTTGTATAATAACCGATGCAGACTCAACAAGAAATATGAATGCGATAACGGGGAGAAGAAGTGGCGTATTTGTAAGTGCGGCAATTACGCCCACCATGAACCCAAGCGCCATCACGCCCGTATCTCCCATAAAAAACTTTGCAGGATAAATGTTGAACCACAAAAACGCGATGAGTGCACCAATAATCGCGGCAATAAACGCAACCAAATCCATTTTCCCCTGATCAAACGCAATCGCTCCCAACGCTGCGAAAATGGTCAGGAATACTCCGCCTACTAGTCCGTCTAAACCGTCTGTCTCGTTTGCGGAAAATGCGCTGGCTACCATGAGAAACACAAAAAACGGGATATACCACCATCCCACCGTGTAATCGCCGAGAAACGGAACGGTGATAAAGTCCCATTCAAGTTTGTAGTAAAACCACCACGCACCTGCGCCGGCAACAAGCGTGTAGAGTAAAAGGCGCTGACTCATGCGGAGTCCTCTGTGCTTCAAGATCCCGAACGCATCGTCCACCATCCCCACCAATCCAGCAATAACCAAAAATCCCAATGGCAAGAGCGTCTGCGAACGGGAAAGAAAGTTGACCCGTGACCAAAATCCGTCCACCGTTGACGCAAGTAACGAGAAAAAAATGGTGAGTACCGTCACCGTTACCCAAATGGGCAGTCCACCCATCGTCGGCGTACCCTCTTTTTTCCTGTGGAGTTGATTAAAAATCGGCGTCTCGCCCCAAAATGTTTCTTTTTCCCTTTCCACTTTCTTGCCCGCGCTGAAATGCTTGAATAGAATCTTCGTCCAAAAGTGCGTCAGGATGAGGTTAAGAAAAAATGCCACCGCTGCAACAACAAAAATCCTCACCACGTTGAATATCGTAAATAATTCGGTTACCTGCATATTTTAAAGCTATAAGTTCTGGGCCCTAAGCTCTTCGCTCTATGCTTTCGTCTTTATTCCCAGCGGTATGCCGCACGCACCCAATCAATAAGCAGTTTTGATTCCCCGAATCGATCCGGCGAGCCAAGGACAACACTCACAACCTTAGTGTCCTGTCCCGTAACATTCACCACCAGCGCGAGGCACCCCAGTGCGGCTTCTGTATAGCCGGTTTTGCCTCCGTAGAGATCGTCGATCACCCCCACTAGTTCGTCAGTATTGGTAATCTTATGCGTGAATGTACCGTCAGCAGAGGAAAGCGTCAACTCCTTTTCGTCCGATCCGACCCACAACGCGTCGTACCGCAGAGCATAATTGACCAATCGCACCATATCCTCTGCCGTCCCATAGGCCTGATCGTTCAGGCCAGCCGGATCAAGAAAATAGGAATTCTTCATGCCCATTTCTGCCGCTTTTTCGTTCATCGCCTGAACAAAATCAATGCCATGCGTTGCAGCATGTGCCGCCAGTGCATAGGCCGCATCATTGGACGACCCGACGAGCATCATCTGAAGAAGATTTGCAACACTGATGCGCTCATTGATATATAAATCCTGGCGGACTCCGTCTGCTTTTACCGATTCCTTGCCGATGATTGCAACATCGCTCTGATTGAAACGTTCTAACACCACGACCGCGCTTAAGATTTTTGTCAGTGAAGCGATGGGCATACGCTCGGATGGATTTTTTGAAAAAAGCACACGACCTGAACGAGTATCGTACACCAGCACCGATTTTGCATTCACCACAGGACGGTCAATATTTGTATTGAGAATGGGTAAATAATTGGGATCGGAAATGGGGAGAATGTAGGCCTGTGTCGTATTGAAAACGTGACGGAAACTTTTCACTGCTTGGTCCGACAACCGCTGGGCGTCCCATAAGAAAAATAGGTTGGCGGCGACCAACAGGAATACCGCCGCAGCAAGAGTAAACAGGCGCTTTTTCGTCAAAAGATTTCCCATGAGTATTATGTTTCCGGTTTAATGCGGAGCTCTTTCAGCTGTTTTTGCTCGAGTTCCGAGGGGCTGTCCATCATGAGGTCGCGCGCATCGCCTGTTTTGGGAAATGCCATAACCTCGCGAATGCTCGTCTCGCCCTGAAGCACCGCAATGAGCCGATCCATCCCCCACGCGATACCGCCATGAGGAGGAACTCCCGAACCAAGCGCGCGCAACATGTGGCCAAAATTCTTTTCAATCCGCCCGGGAGTAAAACCCATAATCTCAAAGACCGCCCGGAGTGCTTCGGGGCGATGGTTTCGAATGCTTCCTCCCCCGATTTCAAATCCATTTAACACTACGTCGTATTGGCTCGTGATGATGCTCCCCACGTCGCGTTTTGCCGTCAGGTCATCCATAAACTCTGGTTTAGGCGCAGAGAATGGATTATGGGTAAATGTCCATGATCTGTCATCTTGTTTTTCGAAAAAGGGGAAATCAATAATCCAGCAGAACGCAAGAAGATTGGGGTCGTCTTTATTCTCCCGTACATCGGGTCGGTCGGTACCATATTTTTCTGTTGCCTCTTTATGCGATAGTCGCGGGAAGGGAACTGTTTGTATTTTCTTTTCCGGATAGAGCTTGCTGACAATCGCAATTAAAAGCTCCTCGTTGAGCGCTATGACATCTTCGCGCTCCACAAAGCTCATCTCCATGTCCAGCTGGGTAAATTCCGGCTGACGATCGGCGCGGGTATCCTCGTCACGGAAGCATTTTGCAAACTGGAAATATTTTTCCACGCCGCCCGCCATGAGAAGCTGTTTGTACTGCTGGGGCGACTGGGGAAGCGCATAGAATTTTCCCGGATACAGGCGCGAAGGCACCACATAGTCACGGGCGCCTTCAGGAGTGGATTTGGTTAAAATGGGAGTTTCTACTTCTATAAACTCTCGTTCGTTCAGCCAGTTGCGCATAAATAACAATATCTCATGGCGCATCTGGAGATTTTTCGCCATGCGCGGACGGCGCAAATCCACATAGCGGTACTGCATGCGGCTATCTTCGCCAATGTCATGTCCATCGCCGTCCAACGGAAAAGGCGGTGTTGCCGCCTCATTAAGTACCTCGAGTTCAGTTGGTTCAAATTCTACCGTGCCGGTTGCCAGATCGGGGTTGACCATCTTTTCCGGACGCGCCTTCACCGTTCCTTGCATATGAACAACCCACTCATTGCGGAGTTTCTGTGCGGTATCGTAGCCGGGTGTTTGAGGAGAAAACACAACCTGGATGATGCCCGTGCGGTCACGGAGGTCAATAAAAACAAGTTTCCCGTGATCCCGACGATTGGCGACCCAGCCGAAAAGCTCGACTTGTTTGTCTATGAGGTCTTTTGTCTCTAAGATCCACGTCGTTTTCACCATGAGTAATGAATGTATCCTACCACAGATAACGTTCAACAGAAAAGGGCTTTTTACGCCCCTTTTCTGTCCCCACAAATCAGTCCGCCCCCCGGGACTCGAACCCGGAACCAATGGCTTAAAAGGCCACTGCTCTACCAGTTGAGCTAAGGGCGGAAAACAAAATTATTATCTCACGAAAATGAAGAAAAAGGAAGTCCTATCTAATGTGTGTCGACTTGCCTGCCGTAGGCAGGTGAGCGATGAGAGGGCCGTGTTTATTCTGTATCTTTTGGTTTCGTCCCAAGTGCTTCCTGGAGCACGCGACGAAGCTCCTCGGTGTTGGGTTCGGCTTTGCGTAGCGTATGTTTCTTTCTTCTTTCCTGCGAAGCTTGTGTTGGGGGTTGAGGCCGGGGGGATGATCTATTGTCTTTCTCTCTCGGCGCAGGTTGTGGTGGCGCCGGAGACGTGTCCTTTTCTCGCCATTGGACAATCGCCTGCTCCACTTCCGCGCGATTGCGCCCATAGGCGTTGCGAGAAGAATCAATAACCTCATTACGCGTGCTGTCTGCGGGCACCGCGTAGGTATCCATGGTCGTAGCAGAGAACGCTTTTGAAGCGATGCCGTCTATCATCAACTTCAGATAAATGTCGCGTTTGCCCAGATTGACAATATCCTGCGCCATAAACTCCGGCGCAAATTCTTTCTCAAGCAGTTCTGCGTCTTCGGCACCAACTCGGAATGCCACGATCGTTCCTACGTTGCCAAACACCGCATCGCGCACTTCTTCTTCCATTTGCGCCACATATTGATGGGCAACCATCAAGCTCAAATTAAACTTACGCGCCTCGGATAAAATATTGGCGAACGATGCAGTGGCAAAGGCCTGAAATTCGTCCACAACGAGGACGAAGTCCTTACGCTCATGCTTAGGGATATCTACACGGGACATGGCTGCAAGCTGGATTTTGGTAATCAGTAGTCCTCCCAACAGCCGCGATGCGTCTTCACCAACTCTGCCTTTGGAAATGTTCACTAAGATGATCTTGCCGCTGTCCATGGCTTGACGCATATCAAAAGACGAGTGTACCTGCCCTACAATGTTGCGAATAAGCGCGTTGGAAACAAATTGGCCAATTTTGTTCTGAATGGCTGGAACGGCTTCGGCGGTATACCGATCGGTGTAACTGGCGAATTCCTTGGTCCAGAATGCTTTGACTTCGGGATCCTGAATCTGACCCACAATCCACTTGCGGTACTCCTTCTCCGATAGCATACGATTAATACTCAAGAGCGTTGTACCTGGCACTTCCAACAGCGCCAAGACCGTATATCCTAAAATGTATTCCATGCGGGCCGACCACGCATCCACCCATAGTTTCTTGAACACTGCCAAGATACCGTCTGCCACCAAATGGCGCTTGTCAGAACCAACATCTTCTAATACGTTGAACGCAATTGGATATTCCAAGTCGGCGGGATTGATGTAGATAACGTCTTTGATGCGTTCAGGTGGAATATAGTCCAAAAGATCCTCCACGGGATCCCCGTGCGGATCAATAAACGCAAGACCCCGGCCGTCTCGAATATCCTGGATTGCAATATTTTTAAGCAGTTCCGACTTGCCCATGCCGGTTTTCCCGATGATATACATGTGCCGGCGACGATCATCCATTTTAATGCCAAACGGTTCCGTTTGATTACGGAAGTTCGTTAGACCAAAGAGTACCACGGGGTTATTATTCGCTTCGCTCATGTAGTGGAAAGTTTATAAGGTTCGTCAAGTTTATCAAGTAAGGAATCTGTATTTTGCTGCTATGCACTTTAAAAACTTTACAAACTTGTAACTCGCGATGACAAAGTCATCGCGGCAATCCCATCGGTGGTTGGGATTTCTTTGCCTCGACTCGCGGGAACAGCGGCGCCTTCACATTGAGACCTGGCATATGAAAAAGCGTAGCAAGTTCCTCGGTGTTTAGAATTGTCACCTTATCTGCAAATTCCCGGTCCTTGTATTTCCGGTATATTTTCCACTTGCGCTCATATGCCTGTTGATCAGCAAAGAACCCTTTGTCTGATGGAAACATCCAATTGAGAAATCCCTTTGGCGCCGTACCGGTATCTAGATTGGGCTTAAAGGTATTCATGTTATTAGAATACATCTGTTTAAACATTCCCGTAACCCCCGTGGGGCGCGTCTTATTGAACACATCTTTTTTAGCAATATAAAGGAGGCGATAGCCGCATTTGAATGCAAGCTTGGCAATTTTGTTTTCTACCTGCTCAAGCAGAAACCGCTGGCCCGGGGTCAGTTTCTGGACATTCGGTTCTTCTTTTTTCTCCTCTTTTTTCTCGGGAGCGGCCTGACCGAGCGGTAGAAGGGCGTTGATGCCGTCAACTACTTTCTGGATAACATTTGCTTTTGCTTCTGCTTTTTTCCCCGCAAGTTTATCAACGATGGCTTGGGCGTCTTTGGCCCAGTCGCCGCCCGTAGGACGCGCTAGGAGCTGAAGCCATATATGCTCGCCCGGACCCAGCGTGCTCAACGATTCCATCAGCGGCGCCAGCGGATCGGTGCGCTTAAATTCATCTTTCCCCGACTCCTCTTCAAAAAATGGATAGGTTTTAATGGGGTAGGCGTCCTCTTTGGTAAATATCAGCTCGGCGCCGAATAGATCGTACTCATCGTTGGGGAGCGACCTGGGTAATTCCTCAACATAGTCGCTCGCAACTGAAATTTCTGCTTCGGGATATTGCGCAAAAATCTGCGCCTCAACGACGTTGCGCAGATCTTGAGGCGTGCGGATATAGAATTTTATTTGTCCGTTTTCTCCTACAATTTCAAATGAATACCAAAACTGGAGCTTTCCCTTGAAAAACCTTTCCCTGAACTTCGCTACGCCGGCATAGGCGGAATGGAGTGCTGAAAAGATATTCTCGGCGATCTTGGGGCTTTTTTGGACGTCCGGCGGGGGTTTAATCTCCAGCAATGACCAGGTGATGTTGATGACAAATTCCTCGGCCTTATACCGCATCCACAGCTCATAGAGAACAAACGCCAAAAGAAGGGGCAAATAGGTCCACCAATAGGCAATGGCGATGCCTATGCCGCGAAACAGTGTCTGAAAAATGAAAGAGTAGTCCCCCATACGCGCAACGCGATTCTACTCAAGTATACCCCATTGAGGCGGGGTATCGCAAAGCGTTAGGCCTTGCGGAGTGTGAAGGTGCCGTCGTCGTGTTTGGCAAAGCACCGTGAGTCCTGCAAGTTAAGCACAATGGTGTTTTCTTTTACCATACGGGACTCGAGTACCTTCGTCACTAATTCCACCTTTGTCATGGGTTTGCTGGAGTTCTTTAACACGTCAACGAGCACTTCTTTGACTGTGCCGGGCTTATATCCCCATTCGGCAAGCGCGTACAAGCCGCGCCCTACCAGCACAAAGCGTTTGTCTTTGATGAGCTCGTTGTGGACGGTTTGTGTATTCACGCTCCGATTGCCGCTAAAGGAAGCAGAATTAATAAGATTGGCAATTGCAGAAAAATGCCGAGGGGCGCCCTGCTTTTTCATAACAAGGTATGCTTTGTCGCGCACGCCTCGAGGATGCACCTGTGCCCACTGGCGCAACCCCACTTCCTCGAAAATATTAGAGCTGATCTCTTTTGAAATTGCTAAGACCGATACAAGATGCGCCGCGGGCAATGTTACGGCGGCACTGTTGGCAAATTGAGCCAACTGGTCGCGATGCACCACCGTATCGTGCCGATGAAATGCCTCGGCGAGAGTACCGGCAATATCTCTAAACTTTTTTGCGTGATCCTGACTTACCGCCCAAAATTGATGGAGGTGATCATTTTCCTCACTGGATACCAGCGTATCGTCCAGGGAGAGAAGAAAGGCAAGCGAGGCATTGGCAGTGTTGGCATCGGCGTTTCCTGTCATGCAGACAAATAAATCACTCTGCCGCATAACCCCGCCGGCTTCTGCTAATGTTTCGGCAACAGCATGTGCGTATCGCGTGATTTCCTTATTTTCTTTTGCCGTTTGGGCAAGGTGCGCCATGGTTGCCGCTTCAATTTGGCGGACGCGTTCTCGAGTGATGTGATAGCTTGATCCGATAGATTCCAATGTTTCTGGTTTGCCCGCACGAAGCCCAAAGCGCCGGGAAACGATGTCTCGGTTGCGAGGCGACAACTCTTTGGTGATTGCCGCAATTGTTTTTGTGAGTACCGCTGGAGTAAATTTCACCATACCAAGTAATTTACAATATCATTAATACACTTATCCGTCAACTCTTCCGCCTGGATAACCACACCAGAAGCGGAGAGGCAACAAAAATAGAAGAATAGGCGCCTAAGCCGATGCCCAGCATCAATGCAAGCGCAAAGTAACGAATGCTTTCTCCGCCAAACAGG
>JBBUGO010000024.1:0-2971 GCA_038056025.1 Patescibacteria group bacterium | reverse complement strand
TGTGGCGGTGCGGGAAAGGAGAGATAGATTTCGATGAGATGTGGACCGAGCTTTTCCACTGGCTCAATGAACTTGCGCCTTGCTTCTAGTTTCTCCTTTTCTATCCTTTCTTGCTCGCGCCGTTCCTGTTCCTTGTCCAGTGCCGTCTTGAGATACATCGGCCAGTTCTTATTTGCGTTCTTCACTATCCCTTTCTCCAGTACCGCCTCTACTACATTTTCCGAGTAATCTTTGATGAAACTTAATACGGTGATACCATCGCTCCCCCGGAGCAGTCCCAGACGAGCTTGATCAAAGACCGTGAGTACGAACTGCTGGTATGGTTCATCCAGCGGATTCGCCTTTAGTTCCCACGCCAGAGCGACCTTCTCTTTTTCTTCCAGCGCCAGAGATTCTTTCTTCGTGCGGAGCAGCGAGTCTAATCGTTCCACGAACGCGGGTAGCTCAATCGAATCGTCAGTAGCCGCCTTTCCATTTTTTCCAGAAGGCGGGGAAGGCTCTGGTAAAAGCGAAGCGGAATCATCATCATCGGCGTTTCTCTGATGATGATTCTTCTCTTTTAAATGATTCTCATTATGATCGGTGCGGGGATGCCGCTCTTGATCGGCGTAGATTTGCCGATCTGTCAATGAAGCCGTTTCTGACGTGTTTTCGGATATTTTTCCTTTTGTTATCAGATCGGCGCTGCCATGCCGATCTGTCAATGAAGCTAATTCTCCAGGTTCTAAGCCATTACAATGACCATCGCAATTATGGAGCGGTAGGAATCGATAGACATTGTGTGCGGGCAACCCTTCCAGTCGAATGGAGATGAGTCCGTAGTTCTTCAACTCGATGAATTTATCTCGTAGAAGTCTCTCTTTCCATCCTAAAAGCTCCTGGAGAGTTCGTTGACGCGGCCAGACATCCCCGATTTCGTTATTGACGTGATCCCAGTCATAAGAGACAAGGGCCGAGTAAAGAACCTTCGCTTTATCGCTCAGTCCCTTTGCGAAAGTAACGCAACGATAGGCGGGAAACCATTCTCGTTTCTCGTCTGTATTTTTAGTTCGATTTACAGAATCAGCCATAGTACATATCCTTACCATTGACAATCTTTACGTGATGTACTATAATACATACTGCACGCGAATTGAACATGCCTTCCTAAGCCGTCTGGACTCCCACGTCTGGGCGGCTTTCGCTTTTTCATTCACTCTCTTCTTCTGCGTACTTGATTCTGATCCCTACTTCTTTCGCTTCTTTTTGAATCATGATACGGACCACAGCGGAACCGGATCGCTGGCTCTTCTTCGCGATCTTCTTCAGGGCTTCTACTTCTTCTGGCCTAATATAATATGTGACAGGAACGTACTGCATCGTTTCATCTCCTTTTGTTCGGATAAATTCACTGTATCAATAGGTAAGTACCTTTTTATCGGTATTTTATAAGTACCACGGAAAATATTTTCTCCGCGCTCCTTATAAAAAATCGCGAATTAGGTACTGATCATGTTGAAGGATACTTTTACTATGCCTTACGGAAATGCAACGCGGGCTCAAGATATCATGGAAGACATTGTACCCGTCGGTGCGGCGGAGACGATCACTGCGGCGATCATCACGAGCACCTGGCTACCCGTAGTGGACCGGGAAATAGACGATGAACTGCGCCAGCATTATGAAGTACCACTGCGCGCACTCAATGGCGCGTATGCCACGGAACTCATCGAACTCGCCAGTATGTGGTGTGCGGGAGTGATTATTCAAGCTCGCTATGCGCAAGCGGAACCGAATCTATCGGCGCGGGGGGAAGCTCTGGTCAATCTCGCGAAGCAGCGCTTGAACGAATACAAAGCGGATCTAAACACGCGCAGATTACGCGGCCAGCGGCGGCGTTCGCACAATCACTTTGCCGATCCCACCATGCAACCGGCGCGTTCCGCGCCGCAGCAGCAGCCGACTGCGCCAGTTCCAGGAGTGATATGAAATGCCAGCAACCACTTTATTCTCAAACTTAGGGGTAAGCATCAAGGACACCCGACGCACCGGCGTAGACCACTGGGACAAAGGCTGCTGGCTGACTTATACCACGGCCACGCAAGTGACCGACAGCGGCGTCTGGAATTATTTCACCATTGATGAGTCTACCATTACACCGACCACTACCGATTTTGCCTGGGAACGTAAAGTGCTGATCAAGTCCATGGCGTGCTATGTCTCTACCGCTGCCGGGGACGCCACGACGATGGGAGTCCGCTATCTGGATCTGCGCCTTTACGACCGGGATGTGGATGGCTCCACGGTCACGGACACGCGCGACAAGCGGGTGGTAGAGTATCTGGGCGTCTCCGGCGACGATTATGATGAATTCGCCACGGAAGCCGACTTTGAAGTGCTCTGGAAGAACTATAACCGGGAGAAAAAAATTACCTTTGCCGTGCGCGTCATGCCGGCTGCCGCGACTCCCGCAAACGTGGGCTATTTTACCATCATACTGAGCGGTCTTGCGCTCGTTTAGGATAAAAACATGGGACGATTAAGCTATCCAGCCAGCCGCGTAGTCAAGGAAAATCTGAGCGGCGATGTAACCATCACGCGCGATCTGACGGTGACTCGCGATCTGACCGTCAATGGCGACGCCACGCTGGTGACAGATATTACTACGGGTAAGATTACGGTATCGGTTAGCAACGCCACGTATGGGCTGTCCGTCACGCAGAGCGGCGCGGGGAATGCGCTCAATACCAGCGGCACTCTGGCGGTGACGGGGAACATTACAGTTTCGGGGACGGTGGACGGGGTAAATGTTGCTGAAGCCACGACGCCGGGGACTTTGACGGTTAGTACGACAAATACCGTAGGGGTATCGAGCCACACCCACGCCGTGACTTCCTCCTCCGCTCCCGGCGCGGCGGCTTCGCTGCTGGCGTCGGATGCTTTGGGGCGGTTGGAATTGGAAGGACTCGTCCTTTCGCCTTCGGCCCTCAGC
>JBBUGO010000023.1:0-1082 GCA_038056025.1 Patescibacteria group bacterium | reverse complement strand
TTGTCTTTTTCCCAAAGGTCATCTTTAGATTCGGCTTTCGCAATCGCCTTGTCCAGTTCGGCCAGCATGAATTCGCGCTGCTGCGGCAGGGTCAACTCAGTATTCGCCGCGCCCTCGGCAACCGATTCCCGGATGACCTCGCCAGTGACCTCCTCGATCTTGTCGTCCTCGACGTGCGCGGCTTCGGCTACCGGCGCGACGGGCTTCGGGGATTCGGAGGGTTGCTGTGGCTGCGCAGCAGTTTCGGCAATTTTCTTAACAATCTTTTCGTCAACACCGTATTCTTTAGCAAGGTTGGCGAGCGTATTAATTCGTTCCCTAGCTTCTTTTGCTTTATATTCAAAATTCCTACGTCTCGCGTTATTTTGTAACCCCGTTGCCAAGCGATCAAATTCAGCGGCTTGCGACGCCAGTTGTTTTGCCTCGTCAACCCCAGTGGCTATTATCCTCTCAACTTCTTTAGAGGCGCGCTCTTTTGCGAGCGATTCGGCGCGTTGTTTTAAGGCTATGTCACGTTTCGACCTCGCAGCATTTCTTCTGGCAACATTCTCAGGAATATTCGACTTCGCACGTTGGGCCAATTCCGTAATTGCTTCATCCGCCATCGCCATGCTTGGCGGACCGGAAAAACTGTGGTCGGCTCCAATCGTATTATTGCTGACATCGGCGTGATCGGAGAATCGTATTTTTACCTTCTCGCCGTCAGGTGCTGTGACATACAGATAAACGCTGTCAGAGATGCCGCTTTCGTCCCGCACGTCTATGCGATAGCCCATGTGTTTTGCCGCCACCGCGACTACTTGCCTAACCGCTTTATATGATGGTAAGCTACGGTCAGCGTCGTTCAGTTTTGCACCCGATTCGTCGGGGCCGGTCACTGACCCGGAGTTCGCTCTAGGACTCACACCGGCGGCACTACTGGCGGCGCTTTCTATTGACCGCGTTGTTTCACGCGAAACATTGGCCGCGCGCCATGCCTGATCAGCTTTCGCCAGACCCGACACCTTCTTGTTCTTGCTCTTGGCAAACTTGGCTATGTTGGCGTCTGACAGTTTCTGCACATCCGCGCCGAGTATCTTGCC
>JBBUGO010000022.1:0-1302 GCA_038056025.1 Patescibacteria group bacterium | reverse complement strand
GGGCGCCCGACGGGTTCGATTCCCGCCCCGACAAACCCGCGCTCAAAAATAAAATGGCCCGCACTATAAGCCCGGCTCATAACCGGCTCATAAAAACCAGCAGAAAACGAGGGGATGATGACCGAAGAAATGACCGTCCCGCCCGCGTTCTCCGGCTCATCTGCTGGGAGAAATGCAAGATCGGCGGGGGACAGCAGGACAGACACGCGACTTGCGGGTTGTGTCGCCTCCATGAATTCACCCGCGCCCTACAATTCGTTCAGGAGGACGGACTAACCCCAGAGAAGGCTGTCAAGAAGGCGGAGCAGGAGTACAACCGCGCCCCCGCAAGCCCCGACAAAGTCAAATACGGGCGCGCTTTTCCCACGCATGAGGGATAAAATGCTCGAAGTGAACCGCATCCATACAGGTGATTGCCTTGAACTCATGCGGGAGATTCCCGATGGGAGTATCGACACCGTGATTACCGACCCGCCGTATGGCATGGGGAAGGACTTTTCAGGAAACGGCTCGGATGGTGAGTTGTTGGCTATGTCAATCCTAAACTCCGTTATGCCGGGAATTGCGAGAGTATTAAAGCCAACAGGCATGGCGGTAATATTTATGAGCACAAGACTTATAGACCGCCTAATTGAATATGGGAAGGGTGCGGACTTGAAATTTGAACGAATGATGTGGCTTTATAAGCCCAACGATTGTACTTTCCCGTGGAGAGGATGGCTTCTGACTTCAGAAGCCATCGCGGTATTATCGCATGGGAAATTACCAAAATGGGGAGGCGATACTTATAGCCATGACTGTTACCAATTCAACCATGCCGGGGGCGAATTGCCGGAAGGTTACCATCATCCATCTGTAAAGCCACGCCTTGTTATACAGGACATAATCTTAAAAACCACGCTCACCGGCGACCTTATCCTTGACCCATTTCTCGGTTCAGGCACAACAGCCGTCGCCGCACTTCGCACAGGCCGCCGGTTCATCGGGATAGAGATTTCGCCAGAATATTGCAAAATCGCACAGAAGCGCGTTGACGCCGAACTCGCGCAGGGAAAACTTGACTTCGACGCGCCCGCACCCCGCGCTTTCAACCGGAAAGACGACGGATTCTTCGACGTGTGAAATAGTTGTTGACAACCTTTCCTCAAAGCGGCATCTTATCATTGTGAGATCGCTGGACCGGCTTTTTTATTGACATTTCGCAAGGTTCGCCTTGTACAAACCCGCCGGTTCGACGCCTGTTCGGTTCGATCTCACACCCGGCGGGTTTTGTTATGTGAAAAGGCAAGGGAAAATAGGATG
>JBBUGO010000021.1:0-2086 GCA_038056025.1 Patescibacteria group bacterium | reverse complement strand
GAACCGTCTGTCTCGCCCTTATAAGGGGCGGGCTTCACCGTTAAGCTATCCGGCGCGTTGCACAAGCACGGCCCTTCGGAATCTATGTAAATACAACCATTACTATCGTGGATGGATACGTGATGCCCACAGAACACACAACGGTCGTTCATTTTCCGGACTCCTGAACCCGCCGTAAAATCCTTCGAATTTCAGTCGGTACCACGCCGGGCACTTCCATTGCCGTATAGAGCCTGTCGGCTTCTTTTTCTATCCGTTCACACAGGTATTCTTCATACGCGGCCAGCAAGTCTACCGCTCCGGCGAATGTAAAACTAACAGCCCTAGCACCATCTAAACCACCTTCAAATCCGCCGCCACCATGCAGAAGCCAATCAGCAATTTCTTGCTCTTTCCTCTCTCGTTGTTCTTGCTCTTTTCTGAGTAGTGCTTGCGTAGCTGAGTTAAACACGGCGCTTTTTAACCTCCTTGATTACTTCTTCTGCCGCAAATAAAATTACTGCCCCTATTAAATAAACCGACCAGAACGAACCGCCTGCCTTTTTATTCAAAACTCCTGCTGTTGCAGCTACGATTAAAAGAAGAAAAAATTTAATATCATTCATACCCCATCCTATCACATTTTTAAAGCCTTGTCAAGAAGTTTTTTGAGCGGTCTTCATCTAATTTATTTTCTATGTCTGCGGTCGTCCGGATAATGAACACCCAGATTATCCATCCGACTAACACGACTAGTCCCACGATTAGAATTTCAGTTAGCGGCGGCATTATTTCTTTCCTGCAAGCGGAATTGCGGCGAGGAGCTTTTCTGTATGCCTCGCCAAAATCGTTCCTTCGTCGTCGGCGCTCGAACTTACGGTAGGAGCATAGCCATGCCAACTAAGCCAGCGTTCCAGCGCCTCCACCAGCGGCGCGTCCGCTTGGGCGGCGCACGCGAGGCCAGCGGCGAAGGCAGTCTGACAGTCTCGATAGGCGTAACTCTTTTCACTGTCTGTGTAATCTGAATCTGTAAAATGCGTGTTCCACCACTTCTCAAAAGCTTCCCGTTCCTTCGGTGTCAGTTCGTGGGTCATGGCTCTCTCCTTAGCGCGAAGGCGGCGACCACGTTGACGATGGCTTGTGACGCGCACCATTCGCTAGTTCCCTCATCGAAATCGTCACGTTCAACTGTGACAGCATCCGTACACCGTTCGCGCAAATCCTCCAGCAGCCGCGTTTCGCGGGCGCAGGCGCGACATTCGTCGTAGGCGTCCGAGTGTGGCAGGCCCGTCGTGGTGCAGGAACAGTCGGCCATGCGATGCCCGCACGGTGAGGGGGCAAGCTGTGCGCGGAGACGTACTAATTCCAGCGTGTGAACAGTGCATTCACAGGTGATGCTATCCTCGCGGATTGCGAGTTCCTTTTCTGGCCCGCAGCCCGCCAATATCCTTTCTGCTTCTTTGCGGTCGTAACGTCCCGCGTGGCATGCGCTGTCCGTGTATCCAGCATGGTTCGGACTCCAGTAAGCGCGATGTTCGCCAGACCAAATCAGCACGTTCTCTGATTCTTTTTTCGGTGAAAGGCTCATCGTGGCCTCCTCGCTTTGGGGCGGCGCGCACGAATAAATTTTGAGACGCGGTAACAGTTCGGGTTTGCTACATTGAATTTTTCGGCACGGTGTTCAGCGGCCTCCTTGTGGATAAACGGCGTTGTGCCTATCGAGGGAAGCCAACGGAGATACTGAGTCCACCCGCTTCTGACTTCTACGACGTAGAGTGTTTGATAAGCTCGTGCCATTCTACTTCTCCTTCTGTCCGAGGATGTGCGCGGCTATGTAGTCGCGGTTCAATCCGGCCCGTGTAATGTTAAGTTTCGCTTCCATCGCGTCCACAAGGGCGTCGAGTTGGCAGCGGCGACAATCCGGTTTGCAGCGACCCATGCCTTCATGCGGCCACGACGCGGCGAGGGAGCGGAGGGTCTGCGGGGTCATTGGCTTGTTCCTAGTGTTTCCCTTCTAATTTCTTAACGTCTTTGGTGTAGTTCAAATTCACCCCCGGCCCTGTACCTGTCCCCTGATATCTCCTAATCGCATCCATGTGTCCATGCT
>JBBUGO010000020.1:0-4224 GCA_038056025.1 Patescibacteria group bacterium | reverse complement strand
TGGAACGACGGTCAGCTTGTGATATGGGACTTTATCGTCGCCGTTTGTTTTATTACTTTCCGCCATGATTGGCTTTTAAACCTGTTTTTAGGTGTTGTCAATGATTTTAGGCTTGCCAGGACGCGACATGGCACGTTGGCGGAGGCCGGTTGATACCCTAGTGACCTTGTTTTGTTTCACGATGTG
This sequence comes from Patescibacteria group bacterium, assembly GCA_038056025.1. Taxonomy (GTDB): domain Bacteria; phylum Patescibacteriota; class Minisyncoccia; order 2-02-FULL-40-12; family GWA2-44-9; genus JBBUGO01. Next base: position 4,038 of record JBBUGO010000020.1, on the reverse strand, counting down.
GAAAATCAGCGTTTACTGACAAGATGGGCGCTGGACCGAATTTGTAACGTGAGCAGTGAACGAAGCAAGGCAGGTCAAGGGCATTAGAGATAGTTCCGGGTCAAAACCTGGGGCTGCGGCTTGCGAGGAAGCGCGTGGTGCGATTGTTGTGGCCCGCATGATAGAAGGTCGCCTGCTGCAAGTTTCGAGCGTTCTGGGGCTTGTAGAGGGGAAGATGGTGTGGCTTGTGGATGGGTTAGGTGGATGGCTTCGGTTGGTGGTGTTGGGTTGGGTATTGGCGGTGCGTTTCCACTAATTAAAGGCTGGTGGTTGGTGGTTGGTGGTTGTAGGCATAAGCTAGGTATAAGGCCAGTAGCTACCCTAGGCATTTGTCTCTCCATCCATTGAGCCTTAAATCTGTTGTGTCTGGCCCTTTGCCTGCATTACACGATCTGCAAAGCGGCTGGATGTTATCAATTCCATCGCTTCCGCCTTTATATATAGGAACTATATGATCTTTAACAATATTTTCGTTTGTTCCGCACTTAAGACATTGGCTATTGTGAAATTCAAGCAAGGCCATCCATTGATAGTTTGTATGCCTAGCTATGCTTCTGGCCTTGGCTAGGCGTTCACCACGCAATCCTTTTCCTATATTTTCTTGTTCTCCGGCTTGCCATTTTGCGATTCCACCACCGCGACCGCCCGCCCTCATTTTCTCAATTGCGGCCAACCCTTTTTCAAGTTCACGATCAGCTCGATTATTATGCCTCGTGCCGTTGCCGTTGGCGGGGAAATAGGCTTGGGCAACCTTCATTACCGACTCGCGCTCGGCTTTGTTGGTAGCGTGACATATTCGGTTCAGTTCGCTTAAATGTAATGGGATTTTTCCATCAAGCGCATAATACGCATCGAGCAATAATGTGTATACGCCGTGATCCATGAGCGTCAACGCTTGCGTGTCTCGCTGATAGTCCCCGATGTAGCGCCGGTAATAGTTCACGGCACTACCCCATCAAAGCTAACTGTCTTGCCCTTTGTCGGCTAATCCCGAGTTTGCGCCCAATTTCACAATATGGGATTCCAGACTCGGCCATTTTCTTGATCTTCTGGCGACGCTTTTTCATCTCGGCCTGCCATTTCGCATAATCGCTGCCCTTGAGTGCCATCGTGCCTCCGTTAGTTCCTCTCCCTTTTACGCCCATGGTAAGTAGTTGTCAATTTAACTATCTACTAATTCATTGCGGATTAGTAGTTACGCCATCACCCTATTTCCTCGAATTCTAGCTCCGTCCGAGGATTAAGCTTGTCCACAGCATGATGTAAATGCATTTCCCGCAACTGCCGGTCGTTCGTGTAGATTTTCCCCTGCAATGAGTCCCAAAGCACCGATAAATCCAAATCCGGCCTCTCGGACGCATAAAACACCCGCGCCGTGACCCGCAACCGGCCCGCCAGCAGCGTCGCGAGCTTCGGGGCTTGTAAGGATACGTCGGAGGCGTATTTTAGCGCCTTGGCGCTTTTAATCGAGGCGGGGCGGGTGCCGAAGCGGGCTAACCTCCGCGAATTCGCTTTTGACACAGGCTGGCCGTAGATCGTGAACCGTATCACTTAGCCTTCACCGGGCTGATCTTCACGCGCTCGACGTGCTTATGCCGCATCTGGCGAATAATTCGGATCATCTATCATTGATGACGGATTAACGCGGAATTGCTCGATTTGCTCCGCGCCCAATAATCCGCTATCGCATTTAACGCGGACATGAAACTTTCGCCCGACATAGCGAGTATAAATCTAGCGCTTGGCATCAATGACAACTAACGGAACTTTCGATAATGTAATCATTATTTCCCCGACAATCTACAAATCATCCGACACGACAGCGTAATGGTAGACGGGCCGGAGCTTGGGCTTGGCGGCGCGTTTCATGTAATTTCCTGCTCAGACGCGCCCGATCACGATACACGCGGCTGCGAAGATAGCGGACGTAGGCGGGGACGCAGAAGGCGGTCATGGCTTCTCCTTGAATACGAGTTTACGCATGTCATCAAGGTGATATTTAATGGCCTCAACTTGAGCAGTTCCACCATAACCACCATGAGGGCGCAATCCGGCTTCCCATAGAGCATTGAATAACATTGTTGCTTCTTCCCCAGTTAATCTAATGGATGATCCCGGAGCTATGAAATTCGGCTTTATTTCATCCCCTACCTCTAATTTCACATTAACAAAATTACGCCTTCCATCTACGGATTCTTGGGCTATAAATATATCGAAACTATCAGCCCAAGGCTCGCTTCTAGCATAGAATTTCATATATCTACCAGCTCTCCGGTCATTTCAATGTAGCCAAAACAACCGGCTGCCACGAAATCTATTTTCATATCATCGCCTTTATCATGCAGCACTGTCGCGCACTAACTGATACTCTCCCCACCGATGCCCGTTGCCTGTCCTGATCGTGCAGGTGACGTTATAGCCGCGCTCGCGCAACTCAGCAACACGCGAATGCAGGGCCAAGCTTCCGAAGCGTTCGTATGCTTCCGCAGGCGTCAGGGTATGGCCAGCGCGCAGATGGGCTAGGATGTGGTTGCATTGGGACAGAATGACCGGCTTTCTCACAACGGCTCTTGCGGAGTCGATTGAGGGGGCGGCGGGGATTAGGGTGAGCTGGTTCATGCGAACAAGTCTCCGTTTGCCTTGCGGCTGCGCCTTGTCTCTCGCGCATTGCGTTGATGGTGTTCGTGGTCATAGGCAAGGTGACATTTTTGGCACCATGCGCGGAGCTGTGAAATATCCTGTGTCTCAAGATTGTCGTGTTCAAGGTGCGCGATGGTTAGGACGATTTTGATAACCTTCGCCAATCCTTCATAGTGTCCGGCGTCTGTCGCCAAAACGCCGCCCTCCATTTCGCAATTATCTAAATCAACCTGATGGAATTTCCCGGTTATATCGCGCCATCCGTAGGTATAGTTTTCAACCCCACATTGCTCGCACTTGTGCCCCGCTCGATCAAGCACGGCAGCCCGCAACTGTTTCCAGTTCTTCGGATACCTTGCCGCGTTCTCGGGTTTAATCGGCAATTCGCTCCCCTTTTTCCCTCACCTCCAGCACCATATCCCGAGCCGATACCACAACGAATCCATGCTCCACCCAGTCGATCCCAAATTTCTGCCGCGCAATGTCGCGTGCCTTGATGAAGCTTTCTTCGTCGCGGGCGTGTGCATGGGCGGTGCGGCGGTCGATTATTGCTTGGGCGGAGTCGCTGATCATGCGAATAACCTTTCTTGCCGGTAAGCGTTTGTGATGCGCTCGCAGGCGATGTCAAAGTATTTCGGCTCGATCTCTATGCCGATAAACTTTCTGCCTAGATTCGCGCAAGCCACGCCGGTCGTGCCGCTGCCCATGAAGGGGTCAAGGATGGTTGCGCCACTCGGGCGCACAAGTTCAACCAGCAATCCGTCTGGCTTTTGCGCCGGGTGCACTCGGATCTCGCTCGCAACTGGCTGAAACTTCAGCACGTCAGCGCGCCCTTTCCCGTCGCTGAATGTCGGGGTGTCTACGCGCCAGCCGTGGATTATCAATTCGTGGCTCTTGCGGAACTCGCGCCCCATCCCGATTTGCCCCTTATCCCACACCAGCATTGCGGTCTGAAATTCGCTATAGAGGGTGCGGAAAATTACCGGATAACTCGTGCCGTCGCAAAACACAAAGATGCGCCCCGCCGACGTCATTCTCTCCCACGCCGCGCCGAGGTAAACACGCATTGCTGTCTCGACAATCGACATATCCCCGAGGTTGCGCGTTACTGTTCTGCCCTGCGCGACAACAGTCGGGATTGCATAAGGCGGATCAGTAATCACCGCGTCCACCCTCGGCAACGTCGGCAATATCTCAAGGCAATCCCCTAGCAGCAGCACAGCATCTCCTATGCGCTCAATACGCTTCCACGGGCCGGAATCTGGCAGGGCTATCATTTCCTCGCCGCCATCGCCGTATCCCGATGCCCGTAAAACTCCTTCTCGCTGCGTCCGGCCCGGTTGAACGTGGGAACGTAGC
>JBBUGO010000019.1:0-7077 GCA_038056025.1 Patescibacteria group bacterium | reverse complement strand
CTTTCCAAGTATCTTACCCAGGTGCCGCTTGATCCATTAGTGACTACGCAGGTCTATGGCTATGCGACCGATCCCGCACTACCGGCCAAGCAAAGTAAGTTCCAAGTGTGGGCAGAACTTGAACAAAAAGCGCTTGGCGCTCTCGGTGCAGATGCCGATATTAACGCTACCACGTGGGGTGGGCCTGAAAATGCGCGCGGTGGCACTGATGGGCAAGCGACTACGGGGAATGAAGCATGTGCCAACACAACGGTAACCGACGATGAATGTGTGTATGATCAGGGGCAATCGCAGTAGCTCTTGAGATTGAACTGTTAGAGATCATCAAAGCAGATCTGGCGAAATCCCCCGCGTGGGGATTTCTGCTTTTCAATGCTATGACCATCTTTTTTCTTGTCGTGCTCGGATGCGCTATCGGCAGTTTTATCAGTGTCGTGGTCACGCGCCTGAATACACAACCGGGCATGATTATTGGACGCTCTCAATGTCCGCACTGTCATCGCCGGCTCGTGTGGTATGACATGGTACCGTTGGTGAGTTTTATCGCACTTGCGGGCCGTTGCCGGTATTGCAAGGGAAGCGTAAGTTGGTGGTATCCGTTCTTAGAGGTTGTCTCTGCGGCAGCATTGGTGCTGTGGTACCGGCAGTATGGACCGGGCATTACCATAGATGAGATAGGATGGCTCGGTATGGTGTTTGGTTTTGTGACATTGGCGGCCTACGATGCACGAACATTGATACTTCCCGATAAGATCATCGCACCAATGGCAGTGGTTGCGGTGCTTTTAGCGCTTGGGCGGGGGGATGGCGTGGACACCATACTGCCGGCGGCATTCCTCGCTTCCTCGCTTTTTGCTATACTCTATGGAGTATCGCGAGGATCATGGGTGGGATTTGGCGATGTGAAACTTGCTGCCCTGATAGGCGTCTTATTTTCGTATCAAATCACGCTTACCATCGTATTTCTGGCGATATGGCTAGCGGCAGGGGTCGGGGCTGTTCTTATGCTTGCCGGACGCGCGACAGGCAAAACACCGCTTCCCTTCGGAGCATTTTTGGCCACGGTTGCCGCTATAGCTATTCTTTATATCAATGAATTTCAATTTTTTACCGGGTTCATCCCCTACATTTTCTAAGATAGATCCCGACGGTAAGCCGGTGGCTACTGATGCGTACCTTGTCACGCGTATGCAGCGGCAAGAGGCGGGGTTATTGCCGCACCATCGACAAGTGGCTCGCCAGGTTGTTGTTGCGGCGTTTCTCATTATTGCGTTGGCATTTGCAGGAAAGGTTCTCGCAGGGCAGGCGCGCTTGGTACTGACGGTGGGTGGTCAACAGCGTATGTTTGAGGGCCGGGTTACGCAAAGGATGACGGTTCTTGATGCGCTCAATGCATCGGTCCTGGCGGGAGGTATCGATATGCGCTTTTCTATTGATGCACGCAACAATCATACCCAGGTGTGGATGATCGACGGGTATCGTAGCCAGGATCGTCCTGTAAACTTGCAGATCGTGGTTAACGATCAATCTATCAATGCCACGGAAATACACCAGGCACGCGTTGCGGCTGGAGACACCATTGCAATCACGGTCATGCAATAGCATGCCAAGCATGACACAGCATCAAAAAGGATTTACCCTCGTTGAGGTGATTGTTGTGGTGGGGATTGTTGGCCTTTTGAGTAGTTTTCTCTCATCACAGTTTGGCCGTTCCCGAGTTGATTTTGACCAAGCGGTCAATGCAGTCATCGCTAATGTGCGCCAGGCCCAACTATGGGCCTCATCGGGTCGGTTGCACAGCAGTGCCTATCGGTGCGGGTACGGCATTCACGTGGTTTCCGGCACCCAATACATGATTTATGCGGGGCCAATTGCTACGGCCAATTGTAGCACCGACAACCGTAACTATGACGGTGTTGCGCGCGATACGGTAGTGACGACATTCTCATTGACGAATAGTCCGTTTTTTATTGCGACGCCTTTTGCTCCAGATATATTCTTTGAACCGCCCAATCCTGTTACCTACATTAATAACCAATCAACCACGAGCACTCCGCCAGCTCGAATCATCGTGAATAAAACGGGTGCAAACTGTAATACCAACCCCTTACAATGCCGCGCCATATGCGTCTATCGGTCGGGTAAAATACAGGTTGCGCCAACATGGACCGCATGTCCCTGAAATTTTTTGTACAACGGTATTTTTCTCGCAAGGATATCAACCACTCTCAAAAGGGATTTACTCTTGTTGAGGTCCTGACGGCACTTTTTGTGCTCACGGTGGGTATTGTACCGATTGTTGCAGTGGGGTTTTCGGCCCGTCGCATCGCAGTATCCGTTGAACATAATCTTGTTGCCGCCATGCTTGCCCAAGAGGGCGTTGAAGTAGTGCGAGCGATTCGCGATACTAATTGGATTGCTTCTGCCCCTTTTGATGCTGGCTTGGCCGACGGGGAGTATGAGGTGGTATGGAACAGTACCGCGACCATGCCGTATGCGGGTCGCTTTTTCTCCATCTCTCCGGTCGGTATTTACAGTTATGGCGCCGGGACGACTACGAAATTCCAGCGCAAGATTTCTTTAAATAAGGGTTCTGCCATTGATCGGTCATTGAAGGTTACCTCTACGGTCTTCTGGAACGAACACCAATCCAGTAAATCTGTTGCCATTGAAGATCACCTTTTTAACTGGCGTTAATAGTATGACGCGTGATACCTCACAAGAAAAAGGGTTTACGATAGTAGAAACATTGGTTGCAACCACCGTTTTTTCTTTGGTGATGATGGGGATTGTGGGAATTTTTACCCAGATGCTAATTATCCAACGGCGCGGATCGGCAGCGCAGCGGATACAAGAAAACGTACAATATGTCCTTGAATTAATATCCCGCGAGGTCCGCATCAGCACGCTTGCGACAGGACAGGATGCCAATTGCGCTCCTGCCACACGGAGCACGCTCACAATTAACTATTTCGATGGCGCGGGTACCTCAACGATTATCTATTCGGTAACACCGGCAGGTGTGGTGCAACGTCAAGAGAGCGGGGTAACCGCAGACATTAGTTCCCCCGAAGTGCAATTTACCAATTTTTTCTTCTGTGTTGCCGGATCCGATGTCGCTGGTCAGCAGCCACGGGTGACGATTGTTGCATCGGTGAAGGATCTGAAAAGCCCTGCGGGGGATATCGTGTTTCATGTACAAACACTCGTCACGCCTCGTGAGCTTGATGAGCCATAATATATGCATAACCAACGCGGTTCCATCATTATTTTTTCTCTCATGATACTCACTGTCACGCTTACGATGGCGCTTGCGCTTGTCAACGTTCTTATTCCCAAATTACGGCTTGCCAATGTGGCGACGAATGCGGCAGTCGCGCTCTATGCCGCAGATAGTGGTTCCGAACTCTGCCTTTACGAAGCCCGTCAGTTGGGTGCGGGGGATAGTCCCCTGACACGCCCGATTATGGCCAATGGGAGCGATTTTGTTATTGTACGACTTCCCGCCGAGCAGGTGATCACCAATAACTGTATTGTGTTGGGGTCGGCATCGTTTACGTTCCGCGCCACAGGCCGATTCAGCGGCACGAGCCGGGCGTTGGAAGTGTCACAATGACCAAATCCGAAGCCAAAAAAAGAGTAGAAAAACTCCGTGCGCTCATTGATCATCATCGCTATCTCTACCACGTACTTGGTAAGCAGGAGATTTCTGACGATGCATTAGATTCCCTCAAGAAAGAGCTTTTTGATTTGGAGCAGGAGCATCCCGATCTTATTACGCCCGATTCTCCTACGCAACGCATCGCGGGAAAACCGCTCAAGGGTTTTGTGAGGGTGGCGCATCCGGGCAGGATGATTTCACTGAACGATGCATTTTCGGAAGAAGATTTGCGTGACTGGTCAAAGCGCCTCAATAACTATCTAGGAAAGCCGTATCATGGTGCATTTTACTGTGACTTGAAGATGGACGGTCTTGCTATTGAATTAACCTACGAAAAAGGTCTCTTAGTGCTCGCATCAACACGCGGTGACGGTACTGTGGGCGAAGATGTTACTCAAAACATCAAGACGGTTGATGCGATGCCGCTACGTCTGCGAACTGACGATCGAGCAGTGCCCCAGAAGCTCATCGTTCGCGGAGAAGTATTCTTGATGAAGTCAGAATTTGCGCGCATCAACAAGGGATTGGCGAAAGAGAGGGAAAAAACATATGCCAACCCGAGGAATTTGGCCGCTGGCACGGTGCGCCAACTCGACCCCGCTGTTACCGCGGGCCGCCGGCTCTCATTTTACGCCTACAGCATGGTAGGCAATGACGGTCTATATGGAGACGGCTTTCCAAGTCACGACGCCGAATACGATGCCTTGCGGCAGTGGGGCATTGGAGTGAATCCGCACGGCCATACCGTCAAGAATATTCAGGACGTGGTGGCATTTCAGAAAAAATGGGAGGCGCAACGAGACGCACTTGATTACGAGTTTGATGGCATTGTGGTATCGGTCAATGATAATCGGGTATACCGCGATGCCGGAATCATCGGTAAATCACCTCGGGGTGCCATAGCATTTAAATTCTCACCGCGCCAATCGCAAACTATAGTAGAGAATATCGTCGTGCAGGTGGGGCGCACGGGTGTACTCACGCCAGTGGCATACCTGAAACCAGTGCATATCGGAGGTACAACTGTTTCACGTGCAACCCTGCACAACCTCGATGAAATAAAACGATTAGGAGTAAAAATAGGAGATACGGTGATTGTAGGGCGGGCGGGCGATGTAATTCCCGATGTTATTTCAGTGCTCACAGAACTGCGCACAGGCAAAGAAAAAGAATTTCGCATGCCCCAAAAATGTCCCGTATGCCACAAGCCGGTTCAGCAAATACCGGGACAAGTGGCATTTCGATGTGTAAATAAAGAATGTCCCGCCATTCGCCGCGAGAGCATCTACCATTTTGTATCGCGGCACGCGTTTGATATGGAAGGCGTCGGTCCCAAGGTCATTGACCAGCTCATGGATGTAGGGCTGGTACGCGATGCGGCGGATCTATTCTCGCTGACGAAACAAGATGTATTGAATCTCGATCGTTTTGCAGAAAAATCGGCACAGAATGTCATTGATGCCATCCAGGCGCGCACCCGCATTGGCCTTGACCGCTTTATTTTTGCCCTCGGTATTGAACATGTGGGCGAGGAAACGGCGGTGGATTTAGCCCAACACTTCGGCACGTTTGATAAATTCCGAAAAGCAACTCAAGAACAGTTGGAGAAAATTCCCGATGTGGGTTCGGTGGTCGCGCAGAGCATCATCGAATGGTTCAAGCGTCCCTACAATCATAGTGTAGTCACCAAGCTCTTGCGCGCAGGTATCCACGCCACGCCGGTGGGGCATGCAGGTAAGGGAAAGTTTAAGGGGAAGACATTTGTGCTGACGGGTACGCTGGAATCCATGTCGCGCGATCAGGCAAAAGAACGTATTCGCGCGCTGGGGGGCGAGGTCTCATCATCGGTCTCAAAAGAAACTGACTATGTGGTGGCGGGAAGCGAACCCGGGTCGAAATACAACAACGCGCAGAAATTAGGGGTGAAAATTATGGATGAACAAGAGTTTATCCGACTCATTCGATAGATGATTGTTGAGAACCCATCGGGTGTGTTAATCTAGAGCATGCTTTCTCGAGAGGAAGTTATCAAGATAGCCCAACTGGCGCGGATTGCGCTGACTGATGATGAAGTCACCAAGTTCCAAAAGGAACTCTCTTCGATTTTGTCGTACGTTGAACAGCTCAACGCTGTAGATACATCGGGCGTTGAGCCACTTGCTCAAGTCACCGGTCTGGAAAATGCTTTGCGAGAAGATGTGGTGCAAGGCGTGTTCCCGCCAAGTAAACAACAGACCGAAGCATTATTAGTACAAGCGCCGGCGCGCGAGGGGGACTATCTGAAAGTAAAATCGGTACTCAAGGCGAAGTAGCACAGAGCGTAGGGCATAGAGCTTAGAGCATAGAAAAAAGATGAAAGGGCATACCATTACAACAATTCAGAAGGGAATTACACAAAAAGAATTCTCCGCAGGGGAGATTTTTCGGCAATATCGAAAACGCATTGACGAACACAAGAATCTCAACGCATTTATTTCGGTGTTCGATAGTGGAAACGCCGGTGAAGGCGTTCTTAGCGGTGTGCCATGTGTGGTAAAAGACAACATGCTTATTGACGGCACGCGCACAACTGCGGGGTCAAAAATTCTCGACAACTATATTGCTACCTACGATGCTACAGTTATCACGCGCTTAAAAAAAGCGGGAGCAACGTTCCTTGGCAAAACGAACATGGATGAGTTTGCGATGGGGACAAGCACCGAAAATTCTGCGTATGGTCCGGTAAAGAATCCTCGCGATACGACACGGGTTCCAGGTGGAAGCTCTGGCGGTTCTGCTGCGGCAGTTGCAGCAGATCTTGCCGTTTTCGCCCTGGGTTCCGATACCGGAGGTTCTATCCGCCAACCAGCAAGCATGTGTGGTGTCGTGGGTTTGAAACCGACCTATGGCCGCGTATCGCGACACGGGCTTATTGCGATGGCGTCATCTTTTGATCAAATCGGACCTATCAGCTAAACCGTTGAGGATGCAGCCCGCGTGTTAAATGTTATCGCAGGGCATGATCCGCTTGATGCCACGACAGCGGATGCACCGGTGCCTGATTATACTAAAAACCTCAATAATGACGTGCGTGGTTTGAGGGTTGGCGTGCCAAAAGAGTTTTTTCAGGCAGGGCTTACCCCAGAAGTCGCCGATAAAATTCGAAGCACCATAGAGCTGTTTAAAAAAGCCGGAGCAGTCATTTCCGACATCTCTCTACCGAATTTCAATCACTCATTGGCGGCCTACTACATCCTTGTGCCGAGTGAAATTTCAGCAAATTTAGCGCGATTTGACGGTATCCGTTATGGGCATTCTGCACAAAATGCCGACTCGCTCCTTGATGTATATGTAAAGTCGCGCGATGGGGGGTTTGGTGCCGAGCCGAAGCGGCGCATTATGCTTGGCACCTATGCGCTGTCCGCCGGCTACTATGA
>JBBUGO010000018.1:0-6993 GCA_038056025.1 Patescibacteria group bacterium | reverse complement strand
ATTTGAAGGCACTAAAAGTTCGGGCACTCATCCGTCGGGATTTTGATCGCGCATTCGAAAATGTCGATGTTATCGTGGGTCCTACGGCACCGAGCACCGCGTTTAAACTCGGAGAAAAAGCTGATGACCCGATGGCACTCTACTTGGAAGATGTCTATACGGTTCCCGTTAATCTCGCTGGTCTACCCGCTATCTCGGTGCCCTGCGGTCTGGGTGCGTCGAGCCAACTCCCCATAGGGTTTCAAATTATTGGAAAGATGTTTGACGAAGCAACGGTCTTACACATAGCACAGCACGTAGAACGCCATGCAACCGGAACTTAACGTCCAATTTGTGACTGTGGCAGTTGCCGATACGATACACCAGATCTACACTCTGGCATCGTTGAGTATCGGCGGCGTAGCGTTACGGGATGCGGCGAGCATTCTCCCGAGCATAGATGAAGGGTTGATTGAACTTATGAAGACGTTTTCGCTTCTATTCTCACTGGTATGTGTGGCGGGAATTACGTGGGTTCTGATACGTACCCGCATGCTCTCGGCTCCGACGGCGCCTGCCGCAGTTGATGAACTCATGCCGCCCGCCCCTGCGCCCACCGGGCCTTGGGTTGCGCGATGGGAAGAGGTTATGCGCCACATGGATTCGGCCAAAGAGCAATCATGGAAATTCGCCGTCATTGAGGCCGATGCGCTCGTGGACCGTGTACTGATGAAAAGCGGCTTTCCCGGCGCTACGCTGGGTGAACGCCTTATGAATATTCAGCCGGGACAGCTAGCATCCCTGGAGGGTCTGTGGGCCGCACATAAGGTGCGCAATAAAGTGGCACATCAGCCGGACTATTTTTTGCGATATTCAGAAGCGCAATGGGCGATTAGCTGGTATGGGGCAACCCTTCGCGAACTTCTCGCATTATGAGCAACTCACAACTTCTTAAAATTAAGGGGTGGAACATAACCACCAGCACGATACTTGCGGTAATTGTACTGGTGTATGGCGGGTACACCCTTGCCTATGCCGAACGCGTCATGCCAAGGGTATGGGTTGGCCAGGTGGCGCTTGGCGGGATGAGACGCGAACAGGCACAGCAAACCATCGAAGAACATCTCGCCGCACTTCGTACACGGGGAATCGTCGTTCGTGTCGGCGATATCCAGCAGGTGGTACGTTTGGAGAATATTAATTTTAGTGTCTCAACCGATGACATCACCGATCAGGCGTGGAATGTCGGCAGGACGGGGCCGTGGCAAGCACAAATGACCGCTCGTCTTGCCGCGCCGATTCTCTCCGAACGTATTACCCCGAATTTCTCCTACGATGTGGATGCGCTAGTCAATGAAATTAAGATTATTGCCGGTTTGGTAAGTTACCCGCGTAAAGATGTCGCACTCGTAGTGAAAGGGAATCGCGTCACCGTCTCGTACGAGACACAAGCAGGTAATGTGCTTGATCAGGGCGAGCTGAGGCGCAGTGTTATCGAGAAACTTGAACAATTGGATGGCGACCCGTTGGCGCTCGAGCTTCGCCAGGACATTCCCCATATTGATCCCGCCTCCGCACCGTTGGCGCAACGTCAAGCGGAAGCCATGATAAGCGCAACGCTCTCGCTGTCCTATGACTGGCGTACGTTTGTGATAAGCCGTGAACAAATAGGGAAGTGGATCATCTCCATCGAGGAGGGAGGGAATCTCAAACCGGTGGTGGATACGCAGGCATTGAGCGTCTACGTCACCACACTTGCCGATACGCTCAATATCGCCGCGCAAAAACCGGTTATCGAGGTTGACGAAGGAAAAGTGTCTCATTTTGTACCGCCTCGTGCCGGCAGGGCGCTTCAGGAAAGCGAAACGCTTGCCCTTATCGTGCGTGAACTGGAAACAAGGCGTGACAGCGGGAAGATCACCCCGCGGGTTGAACTGCCCGTCCAAGTAACCAAGCCAATATTTGATACTGCACAAAATCTTCAGGGAATTACCGAACTGATCGGCAAAGCGACCACGCCGTTTACCGGGAGTTCCACTAATCGTGTCAGTAACATTAAAAACGGCACGAAGTTTCTTTCGGGAACCATCATCAAGCCCGGAGAAGAATTTTCGACGCTCAAAACGCTCGGTACCGTAGACAACACTACCGGGTATTTGCCGGAGTTAGTTATTAAAGAAAGCGCAACGATACCCGAATTCGGCGGGGGGCTTTGCCAAGTATCTACCACATTGTTTCGCGCGGCATTGAATGCGGGCCTGCCCATTACCGAACGGCGCAATCATTCATTCCGCGTGGCGTATTATGAAAAAGACGCCAAAGGCAACTTTATCGGTCCCGGGCTCGATGCCACCATCTACGATGTCTATCCGGACTTGAAGTTTAAAAATAATACTGCCAACCCCATCCTTATTTATGGGTATGTTGAGCGGGATCGCCTCACCTTTGAACTCTATGGTACCAGTGATGGCCGAGTTGCAACCGTTGAAGGACCCAAACTGGTGACTGAAATTCCGCCAGGAGAGCCCATTTATCGGGATACTAATCAATTGCCAAAGGGCGTTGTAAAACAAAAGGAATTTGCGCGCCCAGGGGGGACTACGATTGCTACCTATACCGTGACCTACCCCGATGGCCGCAAGGAAAAGCAGGAATTTAAGAGCTTCTACAAGCGTTGGCCTGATCAGTTTTTGGTAGGAACGGGTCCTGCAGTTACCCAGTAGGAAGGGGATAACTTATTTGGCAGGCACTGGCCGGTGTTTTATAATATACGATATAACTAAAAAGCTTTTCTCGTCCTGTAGAGGGTCTCATGCAGGATGCGGGGCTATTATTACTCATGAGTCAACGTGTCGTGCTATTGTTGGTGGTCGTAGTGGCCCTTGGTTTAGTCGTCTGGGGCACGCAATCCGATAGGTCTGATCTCGCCGATACATCACCCAGTCCGTCAGGAGCGGCATATGTGTCACCATCTCCTGGAACGGGGTCTCCCACCAAACCAAAGGCAACACCGTCAGTCAGTGCGGCGCCACTTTCCTATAGTCAGGCGCTCCAGCAGCATACGGGTCGCCTTATGCAGTTTGACGCTTATTGCCAGGTGCGTCCCTCAACCCAAATCGTGGTTAAAAATGGACAGACCGTCATGTTCGATAATCGTTCGGGTGATGCGCGGTGGTTCTCTCTCAATGGCGTGGGGTATCAGATCGCAGGATATGGGTATCGCATTCTACCTATGACATCCAAGAGCTTGCCCGAGACGGTCGTGGTGGATTGCGGTGCGGCGCAGAACGTCGCCAAGATTATCGTTCAGCAATAGAGAGCTGACTTTCCCAAACACAAACCCGCCTCTCCGGCGGGTTTGTGTTATTTGCTGCGGGGATTCGGTCACAGCCGAATCATCCTATCCATGTAAGCTTGCAACTCATACAGTATCCGTGAACTTCTGCGTACGCGAAAGTTAATTGTACCTAAATAAGTACTCAATTCTTGATATATTTTCTTTCTCTTTACTTTAGAAAAGCGAGTTTTTGTGAATTGTTGTATGGAAATACCTAAAGTTCCTATCCAGCTTTTTCTTATTTGTTGTTCAAGGGGTTTGAACTGCTCGTTTAGAAGAAGAGAAAAGCGCACGTCTTTTTTTGAGATACGATAGAATCTCTTAAACCAGCGAAGCATAAATAGTATCAGAAGTGGGTTTCCGTTTGTAAATTCCACGACGGATGTCGTCTTCGACCCCTCTCCGAGATAGAGTGCCAATCCAGCAACGAAAAATCCTTCACGAGTAAGTTTGTGAAGTTTCTGTGCTTTGACCCTCGCTTTTCTCATATTATTTTCTCGTTTGTTTCTCTGTATCTGCGCGCCCAGAAGTCGTCCTCGCGTGATATTCTTCTCTTTTGAGGCAAGGAGCGCCTTAAGTTGCAACGCAGATAAGCGTATATCGCGACACCACAAACTTGTGGTACTTTGTGATACTCCAAGCTGATGAGCGATATCCTTTATACTGCAACCTCCACCGCGGAGGCCCCTCGCCTTTATTTTGAGTAGCGATTTCGCCACAATAATGAGATACTTGTGCTAGCACCATTATACCATAGGTTCTATCTCAAATGTACTAGTGCTTGTTTGTGTGTTTAATCCGTGCTATGCTACTATTTGATCGCGGGGTAGAGCAGCGGCAGCTCGTCAGGCTCATAAGAAATTGTGACCTATTGCGGCAACGCAGTACGGAAAAACTCTCTAAATTGCTGGAAACCCCTCCGGGGCAATCAGCAGCGAAATCCTTTTAAGGAGACGTTCAGAGACTATAATGGGAGCATCCCGATATACCGTCGGGATGGTGGTATAGTCCGACACTCCGAGCAATCGGAGACAACCGAAAGAACCTGAAGGTCGCGGGTTCGAATCCCGCCCCCGCAACAAGGAACAAAAAATACCCTCAAGGGTATTTTTTGTTGAAACTGTGAGAAAAATCAGATATGATGATGCAACTTGTCGGCGTAGCTCAGTCGGTTAGAGCGGGCGTTTCATAAGCGCCAGGTCGCTGGTTCGAGTCCAGCCGCCGACACCATAATTATGTCTGAAACATTTCCCCATAAAACCCACGTGCTCGATTCGGGATTGCGCCTGGTTATCCTGCCGATGCAAGGGACGAAAACCGCGACCGCATATGTGCTGGTTGGCACGGGCTTTAAATATGAGATCAAAGATCAGGCAGGCATCGCGCACTTTTTAGAGCACATGATGTTCAAGGGTACGACACGACGTCCCGACAAGCTTGCTATTGCTCGCGAGCTTGATGGCATTGGGGCAGAGTACAATGCGTTTACCTCAAAAGAAGAAACCGGCTACTTTGCCCGCGCCAGCGCCAGCAAAGCCGACACCATCATGGATGTGGTGTACGACATCTTCTTGAATTCGCTTATCCGACAAGAAGACGTTGATATTGAACGCGGCGTTATTGCTGAGGAAATCAATATGTACAAAGACCAGCCCCAACAGCATATTCCATATCTCTTTGAGGAATTACTTTATGGAGATCAACCTGCGGGCTGGGGCTTAAAGGCGTGGCAATCGGCGCTACCCCATTTGCAAGGTGACACATTAACTCGCTATTTCCATACGCAGTATGTGGCGCAAAATACCATTGTAGCGGTGGCAGGCGCCGTTGACCCGGACCGCGTTCTTCAAAAGACACAGGAACTGTTTACTAATATTCGTCATGACAAGCCAGCTACGAAACTACCCATTGTTGAGAACCAGACAGAACCTCGAGCGTTGATATTTGATAAGGGGACCGACCAGACGCACTTCTATATTGGTTTTCGCGGGTACTCGATGTTTGATGATAAGCGTTACGCGCTCGCGCTCCTTGGGAACATTCTGGGCAGTGGCATGAGTTCGCGCTTGTGGCACGAAATCCGTGAAAAACGCGGACTTGCGTACTATGTGGGAGCCGGCACTGATACTTACACTGACCACGGCCTCCTTGCTGTCAACGCGGGCGTGAATAACAGTAAGGCAACGGAAGCGGTAAAAGTTATCCTGGAAGAGCTGGCCAAGGTGAAAAAGGACGGGGTAACCGAAGAAGAACTTCAGCGGGCAAAAGACCAAGTTGAGGGGGGTATGGTTTTGGGCTTGGAAAACTCACGACGGGTTGCCGCGCTCGGCGCCTCGGGGCTCCTCTACTATGGCCGTGTTTTGACGCCGGAGGAGGAACTGGATAAAATTAAACAAGTGACGCTCGAGGACATCAAGCGCGTTGCGCAGGAAGTATTCCGCTCGGAACGACTTAACCTTGCGCTGATTGGCCCCCACAAAGACGAACAGCCGTTTACTGCTCTACTAAAGATCTGATTATGGAAAATCATCTGCATATTGAAATCTCAAGCGGGAGCATACTGCGGGCTATCGCGCTCATCCTCTTTTTTGTATTGCTCTATCTCTTAAAAGATATTCTCGTTGTGCTTCTATTTGCAATTATCATCGCTTCTGCGGTCTCACCATTTGCTAATTGGCTCGAGTCCAAGAAATTCCCACGCCTGTTAAGCGTGCTTATGCTCTATTTGATGATTTTTGGAGCGGTTATTCTCCTGGTGTCTCTCGTTGTGCCTTTTGTGTCATCTGATTTGGTGCAACTGACATCCATTTTCCCCAAGATTGTTGACAAGGTGTCGTCATCGCTCGATGTCGTTCAGCAGGGATCGCCGCGCTATTTTGACTTTTTGAGCGAGGTACAGAACCTGCTTGATCTATTCAGTAACTATCTCCAGCAGATTTCGCAGTCCGCTATCAGTTTACTTATCAGTGTCTTCGGCGGCATGTTTTCTTTTGTGGCGATTATCGTTATTTCATTCTATTTATCGGTGATGAAAAAGGGAGTTGAGGCATTTCTAGAGTCCGTAGTGCCGCGCCGTTATGAGGACTATGCGGTGGATTTGTGGCAAC
Source organism: Patescibacteria group bacterium (assembly GCA_038056025.1). GTDB lineage: Bacteria > Patescibacteriota > Minisyncoccia > 2-02-FULL-40-12 > GWA2-44-9 > JBBUGO01. The sequence continues at coordinate 570 of JBBUGO010000018.1, read as the reverse complement.
GTGCCGAGACCAAAGTTGGACGATGGCTCCAGGGCCAACTTCTTTTGGCGCTGGTGGTAGGACTGGTGGTGTATGTGGGCCTCTCGCTCATGGGAATGAAATTTGCGTTGGTATTCGGTATGCTTGCCATGCTCTTGGAAATCGTGCCGGTGGCAGGGCCAGTGCTGGCGGCAATCCCCGCAATCTTTCTGGCATTTATTGAAAATCCGACCCTCGGTATATGGGTCTTGGTGTTTTATATTGTCGTTCAGCAGTTAGAAAATCATATCCTGGTGCCCATTGTATTAGGAAAAACCACAGGCCTCAATCCGGTGGTAGTTATCATTGCATTGCTAGTGGGGGCCAATCTTGCCGGCATTGCAGGAGCGATTTTATCCGTGCCACTGGCCACGGTACTCGTCGAGGTGCTTGATGATATTGCTAAGCATAAAGAGATGATGCATTCAAAAGCATGACCGTATGGCAACGCTCTATGTGGTGGGAACGCCGATAGGTAATTTAGAGGATCTTACGCTTCGTGCAATCAACGTTCTGGCCAACGTTGATTTCATTTTAGCTGAAGATACGCGC
>JBBUGO010000017.1:0-2120 GCA_038056025.1 Patescibacteria group bacterium | reverse complement strand
GAAGAGCACGGTGACAAACTGGTTATTAAAAAGGGCAATGAAGTTTTTGACGATAAAAAAGCAATAGCCGGAGCCGCAAAACCCGATCCTGCCAAGGCGAAATTAGCAAAAATAGAGCCCACCGATAAGGAATTTGTTATCAAGAACCTTAAACTCGGCAAATGGACCCTACCGCCATTGGATATTTTACAAAAAGATACTGAAGATGCTGCCACCGGCGATATCAACGCCAGTGCCATGATTATCAAGCGCACACTGGCGAACTTCGGCATTGATGTGGAAATGGGGGAGGTTTCTATTGGTCCCACGGTGACGCAATACACGCTCCGGCCGGCAGTGGGAGTCAAACTCTCCCGCATCGGCGCGCTCAACCCCGATCTTTCTCTCGCACTGGCATCACACCCTCTTCGCATCGAGGCACCCATCCCCGGCAAATCGCTGGTTGGCATCGAGGTGCCTAATAAAAAAGTGGCGACAATCGGGTTGCGAAGCATGTTTGAAGATGAGGAGTATCAAAAATCTCCCTACTTTATGCCACTGGCACTGGGGCGCGATGTTTCCGGCAATCCCGTATACGCCGGGCTTGAGAAAATGCCCCACCTGTTGGTGGCTGGTGCCACCGGTACCGGCAAATCGGTGGCCATTAACGGCATCTTATTGTCGCTTCTCTATCGGCATTCACCTGACATTCTTAAGCTCATTCTCATTGATCCTAAACGCGTCGAATTGTCACTCTACAACGGCATTCCGCATTTGATTACCCCCGTTATAACCGATAATAAAAAGGTGCTGGGCGCTTTGCGGTGGGTGGTCAACGAGATGGAACAGCGCTATCATTCGCTGTCGCAGGTGGGCTCGAAAGACATTTTCTCGTACAACGCTAAAGTGAGCGGCAAGAACGGATCACCCATGCCGTTTATCGTTCTGGTGATCGATGAACTGGCGGACTTGATGGCATCCTACGGGCGCGATATTGAAGCGGCGATCGTGCGGCTTGCGCAGATGTCTCGGGCAGTAGGTATCCATCTTATTCTCTCCACACAACGCCCTTCCGTAGAGGTTATTACAGGCCTTATTAAAGCGAATATTACATCCCGCGTTGCTCTCCAGGTGGCAAGTCAGGTAGATTCACGCACGATTTTAGACATGGGAGGCGCGGAAAAGCTCCTTGGGCGCGGCGATATGCTCTTCTTGTCCGGTGACACCGCAAAACCGCGGCGTCTTCAGGGGCCCTCCGTTATCGAAAAAGAAGTGCATGAGGTCGTGGACTTTCTCAAGACCCAGGGCGATAAGATTTATGAAAAAGATGAGCAGCCCGCATTGCAAGTTGACTTTAACGCTCGCGCGGCAATTACGGGCCATGGCGGCGATCAAAGCGCCGACGACGATATGTACGATGATGCCAAGCTCGTGGTTATCGAGTCGGGCAAGGCGTCTGCGTCATTACTCCAGCGCCGTTTACGCGTAGGGTACGCGCGGGCAGCCCGCCTGCTTGACCTATTGGAAGAGAACGGTATTATCGGTCCTGGCGATGGTGCTAAACCCCGCGAGGTATATGCTAAACGTGAAGGTACTCTTGCTACGGCAGAGACGCCAGACGATGTTGAGCCGGAGTATGGAGAAACCGGAATCAATGCCGATACCGAAGAAGCGGAACGAGAAGAAACCTAACTATATGGCCAAGAAAACGGAACAATCGTCAGCAAGCGGCAACAAACCGATTGACCTGGCGCTCAGGCAAATTCAGGAAAAATACGGGGAAGGGTCTATTATGAAACTGGGAGATGCCCGGAGAGTTGATGTTGATGTCATTCCCACGGGCTCAATTTCGCTCGACCTTGCGTTGGGGGTGGGTGGGATTCCCCGCGGGCGCATTGTTGAGGTCTATGGGCCGGAAAGTTCGGGGAAAACAACGCTTGCGCTCCACCTGGTAGCAGAAGTGCAAAAAGCAGGGGGCATAGCGGCATATGTGGATGCCGAGCATGCATTAGACCCCGAATACGCCCAAAAGATTGGCGTAAAGGTCAACGATCTCATCATCTCTCAACCCGACACGGGAGAGCAGGCACTGGAAATTGTTGAAACATTGGTTAGATCGGCCGCGGTTTCGCTGATAGTAA
>JBBUGO010000016.1:0-1119 GCA_038056025.1 Patescibacteria group bacterium | reverse complement strand
AAATGAGAGGACTGGTTTTCTTGCCATTTCTCAATATGCCAATTTTGTATCCACACCAAGAAGACTGTTGCCAAGCGACCAAAACCCACCGAACCCGTCTGTGGGCGAAACATCGAGTTCCAGTTTATGAGACTTTCCGCCGTTTGTCACGCGATGGGTCTGAGCCTCGATGAAAAAATCGGCGCTGATACCAAGATCGGCCGCCCCGCTGGCCACCACAGTTACGCGATCTGCTACCTCCCGATTGGCCGCGAACGAGAGCGCGGCGGCCGACATTTCGGCATTGATCGTCAGGCGCAATATCGGCCGCGGATCCTTGTAAATTCCGAGAATGAAATTAGTGTAATCCGTTGCTTCATCTGTCGTCGGTATCCATCGGCTGCCGATTGGAAATGTCCGCTCCCCGTATTTGGTTTTACTGGTTGAATCTTCAGCTTTAATGACGGTCGGATCATTCTCGTATATAGGCGTCCCACGTGCCTGGAGAAAAGTGACATACGCTTTCCGGACCGCATTGTGGCTGATTGAAATTTTCATCGCATTATCAAATTTCGTAAGCACTACCGTGCAATTCGCCGTCAGGTTTTCGCCGGTCCCATCAGCCGCATCGAAGGCCAGATAATCCGTTGTCGCGACAAGCGTTGTCCATGCCGACACAAACGATGCCTGTGCCGGACTTTGAGGATTTGGATATTGAGCCCAGAATACCTTCGTCTCGCCTACGTCGATGGGAGGGGAATCGTTCGTTGCTGCTGCTTCCGGAAGTGTCCACAACACGGCGCTTGCTTGTACGGTGAAACCGCGCACGGTCGCCTCGATAATATTGAAAACCTCCTTGAGCGGATCCATCTGTTTGATCGCATTGTACCTGAGCGCCCCCGCTGGAGCATCCGTCAAGGTCGCCTGTGATGTAGTACTGACACTGGTATTCATCCTATGATGTCGGTTATGGAAAACGATCTGCCCGCTTTTATTCTCGTTGATAAAGCCGAACTCAGCAGCCTCGATCTCACGCAGAGCTGAAAGGACATCAACTTTACCGCCGGTCTGGAACCACTTTAATGTTGTTAGCCCCGCATCGTTTACCACATCCCCGGGAGGCCATCCCGCTTCTGTCAG
>JBBUGO010000015.1:0-7077 GCA_038056025.1 Patescibacteria group bacterium | reverse complement strand
AGGTAATCACAGAAACAATGAGTAACTACAAAACGAAAGCTAGCGATTCCGAGCGATTTGATGTCATCAGTATCAAGCTGGCTTCCCCTGAGCGTATTAAGGAATGGTCCTTTGGCGAGGTCACCAAGCCGGAAACTATCAACTATCGCACACAGAAAGCGGAGCGCGAGGGATTGTTCAGCGAGGCAATCTTCGGTCCGGTGCGCGATTTTGAATGTTACTGCGGCAAGTACAAGCGGATTCGCTACAAGGGCATCATCTGTGATCGTTGTGGCGTTGAAGTCACCCGCTCGATTGTGCGGCGTGAACGGATGGGCCACATCACCCTTGCGGCACCGGTGGCGCACATTTGGTTTTTGCGCGGCATTCCTTCAAAGGTTGCGGCGGTGTTGGGCGCATCCCTCCCCGAACTGGAAAAAGTCATCTATTTTGCCAGTTACATTGTCACGCGCGTCAATGACGATCTGAAGACCGAGGCGATGAAACGCATTGAGGGTGAATTTAAATCTAAAATAAAGGACCTTGCTCCCGCCGAGCAGGAACACTATAAAGAACTCAAAGATCGCGAGCGCAACAATCTCAAGAGTTTGCGCAAGTACCAAATTCTTTCGGAGTTAGAATACCGCGATCTTTCGGTGAAATACGGCGAAGTGTTTGAGGCGGGTATTGGTGCGGAAGTCATCCGTCGTCTTTTGGAAGAAATTAATCTCGAAGAACTTGCTGGAAAGGTTGAGCAGGACTATCGCAACGAATCCAATCCGCTTGAGTTGCGCAAGGTCGGCCGGCGCCTGCGGTTGGTCCGCAGTATGATCAGAGCCAATATTCGCCCCGAATGGATGATCATAACTATCTTGCCGGTTATTCCCCCGTCTCTGCGTCCCATGGTGCCCCTGGATGGAGGGCGCTTTGCCACATCGGACCTTAACGATCTCTATCGCCGCGTCATCAATCGCAACAACCGCCTGAAGCACCTTGTGGAATTGAAAGCGCCGGAAGTTATTACAAAAAATGAAAAGCGTATGTTACAGGAGGCCGTTGATGCACTCATCGACAACTCTATGCGGCGTGGCCAGACGACTACCGCCGCGTCAACCGGCCAAAAGCGTGCGCTCAAATCGCTCGCTGATATGCTGAAGGGTAAACAGGGCCGTTTCCGGCAGAATCTTCTCGGTAAGCGTGTCGATTACTCCGGCCGTTCGGTAATTGTCATTGGTCCGAAACTTGGTCTCGGCGAGTGCGGTTTGCCCAAACATGTGGCGTTGGAGTTATTTAAACCATTTGTCATCGGTATTTTAATTCGCAACGGGCTTGCGCACAACATAAAGTCAGCCAGCCGTTTAATTGAACAGGAAACTGCCGATGTGTGGGCGGCGCTTGAGGAGGCAATCGGTGATAAACTAGTGTTGCTCAACCGCGCGCCCACACTGCATCGTTTGTCGATCCAAGCATTCCGCCCCATTCTTATAGAAGGAAAGGCGATTCAGTTGCCCGCATTGCCGAGTTTCGCGTTCAACGCTGACTTTGACGGCGACCAAATGGCGGTTCATCTGCCGCTAACCAAAGAAGCTCAACAAGAAGCTCGCGAGCTGATGCTTTCAACACACGGCATTCTCAAGCCCGCCACAGGAGAACCGGTGGCCATCGCAAGTCACGACATTTCGTTCGGATTGTACTACCTAACTGGCATGGAAGAGGGCGCCAAAGGCACGGGCAAACTGTTTTCTTCATTCGATGAGGCACTCTTGGCATACGAGAACAACGTGGTAGATCTGCGCGCGGCAATCAAGGTGCCCTATACTCCAGATGTATCAGTACGAAGTCATGCCTTTACCGTACCAGCGGGGACAATCGAAACAACTCCTGGTAGGATCATATTCAACCGTGCGCTTCCTCCAGATTACGGCTTCGTGAACAAGACACTCACGAAACCGGACGTGAAGGCGATTGAAGGCGATGTGTGGGATGAACAGAGCGAAGAAATCACAGTGAAGTTTCTCGACGACATCAAAGATTTGGGATTTCACTACGCTACGCTCTCGGGCGTATCATGGGGGATGCATGATCTTAAAACGCCTCCCGAGAAGAAAGATATCATCACCGAAGCGGAGAAAATGGTGGAGGAAAATCACAAACTCTACGACGAGGGTCTATTATCTGAATATGAACGCCGCTCAAAAGCAATTGAAATTTGGAATACTGCAAAAGCAAAACTCTCGGTTATGGTCAAAAAACAGTTTATTCCCACCGACCCGGCATTTATGATGGTGGACTCCAAGAGCCGCGCAAATTGGGCGACGCTTGACCAGATGATGGGCATGCGCGGTATTTTCGCGAATCCGTCCGGGCAGCTTATAGAATTGCCGGTGAAAGATTCACTCAAGGAAGGTTTGTCACCCCTTGAATACTTCATCTCAACCCATGGTGCGCGCAAAGGATTGGTAGACACGGCTCTTCGAACTGCTACGGCGGGATACCTAACACGCCGACTCGTGGATGTTGCGCAGGATACCGTTGTGCTTGAAGAAGATTGTAAAGATAAGGAAGGGTATGTCTTGCATGCGGAAGATTCTAAATTCAGTGGCGAAACACTCGGCCGTCGTGTTAAAGGGCGCATTGTGCTTGAAGAGCTTATAGATAACGAAGGACAAACTATCGTAAAAAAGGGTAAGGTAGTAGATAAAATTGCCGCCGCAAAGATTGATGGATCCAAAATCCCAAATGTCCGTATCCGTTCTCTCATTTCTTGTAAATCACTGACAGGAGTATGCCGTGCATGCTACGGATATGATTTATCCAAGAACGAAATGGTAAACATGGGCGAGGCGGTTGGCATTGTTACCGCGCAAGCTATCGGTGAACCGGGCACCCAGTTGACCATGCGCACATTCCACACGGGAGGCGTGGCGGGTGGCGCCGATATCACCATGGGATTACCGCGCGTGGAAGAAATCTTCGAAGCGCGACCCCCGCAATTTAAAGCGCTCATTGCCGACGTGGAAGGAACGGTACTTGGCGTGCAGGATCGCGGAAAACAAAAGGCCATTATCATCGAAACGAAAGAGGGCGAAAAACGCGAGTACCTAGTTGCGAGCACTATTTCTATCGAAGCAACTGCCGGACAGATAGTCACCATAGGACAACAATTGTCGGAAGGCCACGTCGATCTTAAGGAACTATTTCAAACCACCGACGACATACACCTGGTAGCGCGCTACATTATCCGCGAGGTGCAATCCATTTACTATCCCACGGGTGATAGTATCAACGACAAACACGTTGAGCTTATTGTGCGGCAAATGTTCTCACGCGTGCGCATTATCGACCCTGGCGATACTGAATTGCTCGCAGGCGATGTATTGGAAAAACGCAAAGTGATCACCGAAAACGAAAAAGCGAAAACAGAAAAGAGAGCAGCAGCGACGTATGAGCAGTTACTCATGGGTATTTCGAAGGTCGCGTTGACCACCGAATCATTCCTTTCCGCCTCATCTTTCCAAGAAACGGCGAAAGTGCTCATTGAAGCGGCGATTGCAGGCAAAGAGGACCACATGCGCGGCTTGAAAGAGAATGTCATTATCGGTCGGCTTATTCCGGCGGGGACGGGCTTGAAAACCAGGCAAGCAGCAGGGGAATTGCCAGCGGCGGAGTAGCCCTGATAAATCGCTCGCACCTCAGTCCCCGAAAAGGCACAACGTTCCCATTTTCCTGATGGGCCGTTTTCTTCCCTGCCTGCGGCAGGCAGGTCGTCCCTCTTCGGGACTCCGAAAATCCTTTTCGGGGACTGATGATGCTCGCTCTAACAAAACGCGGCAGTATATGCTTAAAACGCCTGAAATAATGCCGCTTTTTGCTCTTGACTTTGTGTTCGGATAGGAGTATAATCCATAGATAGCGTAAAGTAGTACCTTCACTAACGGAGATTTCAGAAGCTGGCATAAGGCCGGCGTTTGAAGTGGCCAAAACAAAAAGGAGATTGCCATGGCTGCTAAGCGAGCAGATAGGGCGATCGCACACATGACAGTCGGTCAGGCGATGGACTTTCGGGCGACGGCCATCGCCAAAGGCGTTTCCCGCGAGCAGATCCAGAAGGGCGCGGCCATTCTGGCCACGGCACTGGATGCCATCAAGCAGGGCGAACGTATCCTAATCGAGGTTCTTCCGGCGCTCAACGCTCTGTGGGCTCTGGTCTCGGACGGACGCAGCACCAAAGAGCTGATCGCCGCGCTGGAATCCAAAGGCAACGTTGTCAGCGACTGGGCCAAGGACATCATGAACAAGCCCGACTTCGCCCAGGCCGTTACGTCCGGCGTGACCTACCAGCTCGTGGGCATCCGCGGCGACGAGTTCAGCGAGGACCAGCGCACGACAGCGAACATCTACGCCGAAGCGGTGCGCCGTGGCTACCATAAGCCCCCGGCATTCCTGGCAGCGCTCCTGCGCGAGAAGTTCACGCAGGAACAGCTCGGCCATCCTTATGTGGCCGTGATGCACGAGCCCATCTGCGACTCCAGCGGCTGCCCGAGCGTGCTGGGACTGAACCGGGGCGACGGCAGGGGGTGGCTCCATGCGTGGCGCGCGCGTCCCGGGGGCAGGTGGGGCCGTGGGGATCTGTTCGTGTTCCTCGCTCCGCAAGTCCAGTCCTAGGAGCTCGAACTTCGGCTCTGGCCCTTTGCACCTTTGACTTCAGTCCTTCGGGGCTGGTGGTTTTCCACCAGCCCTTTTGATTTGGTACAATAAGAACGGCAGTAGGCGAGCATGTTCAAGCTACGGCTCCGAACCGCCGAACCAGTATCTTGATTGTCAGAGTGGCGTCGGCCATGGTCGCGCGCCAGCGTGCAATCTGCGATGCTCAAAAATGAAATTACTTGGTACGCTGTTTTAGGTGATTAAAGATCACGCATCCGATACAGCCCTGAGAATATTCAAAGGGCAGTGGCATAGAAGAAACAGCGTACGTAATGCGACTCCAACGGCTACCCGAACGTGCTGGAACTGAACCGGAACGACGGCAGGGAGTGGCTCAATGCGTGGAACGCGAATCCCGAGAACAGGTGGAACCGTGAGGATCTGTTCGTGTTCCTCGCTCCGCAGATCATTTCATTTCTCCGTTCCTTCAAGGGACGGAGTTTCGTTTCATGAGTTGACCATACCATCCGCCGAGCATTCTTCCTGCTTCATTGAGCTTTTCAGATAGCTTGGCATATTTTGAAGTGTTGATTGCTTTTATTTCCCAAGCAATCTGAAGAAAGACTTTTGTCATATCAAGCTTATGGATAGCCGTCCGCACAAGAGGACTCTTTTCATGCTGTTGCAGAAATACTGCCGCACATGCTGACTCGATGGACTCCAGAAGAAAGCAATCAACTTTTTCTCCCAACGTATACTTTGAGGACTTCGGAATATGAATAAAATACGATTGCCAAAGAATATAAGTGTCCTTCAGTATACCGACGACCGGAAGGAGCTGTCGGGGGGGGCGTTACTGGTCATGATTGTTTTGAAGACATTATATCTCTCGGAAATCTACTTTCCGCCTGGCAAGAGTTTGTCATAGGCAAGCGCGGCAAGCACGATGTTCAAGTATTCTCCCTGAACTTAATTGACAACATTGTACCACTTCACGATGACCTAGCGAAGAGAATCTACCGCCACGGACCGTATCAAGCATTCTCCATCTGCGACCCCAAGCCACGCCAGATTCACAAAGCTACGGTTCGTGATCGTTTACTACACCATGCCATCCACCGCATCCTGTATCCCTTCTTTTCCCGTAGATTCATTGCCGACTCTTTCTCCTGCCAGCTCGGCAAAGGAACCCATCGGGCATTGAACCGATTTCGCAGCTTTGGATACTGTGTTTCAAGGAACACCACTCGTACCTGCTGGGTCCTGAAGTGCGACATCAAGAAGTTCTTTGCCAATATTGATCACGGTATCATGAAAAACATTCTAGCTCGATATATTGGCGATACTGATATTCTGTGGCTTTTAGACCGCATCATCGACAGCTTCCACCCAGGCCTCCCCCTAGGCAACCTCACCTCCCAGCTCCTGGTGAATATCTACATGAATGAGTTTGATCAATGGGTCAAGCACCGTCTCAAAGTAAAATACTATATCAGGTATGCCGATGATTTTGTTTTGCTCTCGCATGACAAAGGTTACCTCGAAGAGCTTATGCCACGAATTGATAGTTTTCTCACCGAACGCCTCAATCTCACCCTCCATCCCGACAAGGTATTCATCAAAACCCTTTCTTCAGGTGTGGACTTTCTTGGATGGATTCACTTCCCCAATCATCGAATCCTAAGAACCACGACCAAGAGAAGAATGTTTAAGCACGTCGCACAATCATGCAATCCAGCGACGATACAATCGTATCTGGGGATGCTAGAGCATGGGAATGCACAAAAGTTGAAAAGTAAAATTGGGCGGCCTGCCCGGGGAGAATGATATGGAGCGTTTCTCATCGCGTTGATAAAACTGCTTGATTTTTCATAGAGAAAGCGCGTAGAATGGGGGGACATCCCATGGCCAAGAATAAGAAAAACGGCAAGCACAACAACTCGGAGCATAACAGTATCGGCCACTTCGACATCTCTCAAGAAACAAAAAACAGTATCTTCGGAATTCTCGCGTTTATCACGGGAATTTTGAGTATTTTAGCGTTTCTGGGGCGTGCGGGGAGGGCGGGGGACATCTTCAGTATTGGGGTTCGAGCGTTGTTTGGATGGGGCTTTTTTCTGGTACCGGTAGCTTTCGGTCTTTTGGGAGTCGCGTTCATTAAATCGATTTCCCGCAAGATTTATTTAAGCGCGGTTGTTGGTACATTGTTGTTTGTTATCGCGTCATTGGGTGTCTTTTATATTTTGGGAGAAGGCGACTTTAACGCGCGATTAGTGCAGGGAGGATATTTGGGTATTGTATTCGGGTATCCGCTTCTGAAATTCATCGGATTTACCGCCTCGACCATAGTATTGGTGGCGGTGCTTGTCATCTCTGTTCTCATGACGCTCAATATCCCGCTCTATCAGTTGGTGACGCGCAAGAATGGGGACGACGAAGAGCACGGTGACA
>JBBUGO010000014.1:49374-52671 GCA_038056025.1 Patescibacteria group bacterium | reverse complement strand
ACCACGCCCGTGCCCTCACTGGTTGACAGAAAATCGGCTTCGTAAATCTGGTATGAAGCACCGGATTTCAGTGCAGGAACATCAAACAACGGTTCGTAGTGCAACCCCACGAGATCACTCCCTTTCAATGTTTCAACAATAGTTGGAGTACTCCCCAAAACCTTTTCCGCGACATCTTTTGCAAGGACGAAGTGCTCGCCTCCGTGCTCGGCGATAATGTATTCAATGTTGTTACCCACTGCGAGCGCAACATTGCCGGGCAACGTCCACGGTGTCGTTGTCCACGCGAGAATAAAAGCATCTTTAAACTTCCCGCTGGTAATTTTGAACTTTATATAGACCGATGTGTCCTTGACTACCTTGTATCCTTGCGCGACCTCGTGCGACGACAATGCGGTACCGCACCGCGTACAAAAGGGCACTACCCGGTGGGCTTTATACAACAATTTCTTGTCCCAAATCTGCCGCATGACGTACCAGAGCGACTCAATGTAGGAACTTTCATAGGTAACGTACGAATCTTGTAGATCAACCCAAAATCCCATCCGCTCGGTCATCTCCTCCCACTCACGCTGATACTTCCATACGCTCTCGCGGGCCTTGCGGTTGAATGCCGCAATCCCGTACTCCTCAATCTGTTTTTTATTGGTAAACCCAAGCTGTTTTTCCACTTCGATCTCGACAGGAAGTCCATGCGTATCCCATCCAGCCTTGCGTAATACAAAATAGCCCCGCATTGTCTTATAACGGCCGTAGAGATCTTTATAGATACGCGTCAAGAAGTGCCCAATGTGCGGGAGACCATTTGCTGTGGGCGGACCTTCAAAAAAGACAAAGCGTTTTGCGCGCCGGCGTAAATCTAAAGATTTCTGAAAGATATGATGATCGCGCCAAAACTGTCGAATATTCTGCTCCGTTTTCTGGAAGTCAAATTGGCTCATTGGCTAGTCCATCGTACAGAAATTCCTGCATTTTTTCAACGGAAACATCTTGCCAGTCCCATCAAAGAACGGTATACTTTCCCCTACATGCTTCGTGTCTACATTCCCGTCTCACTCGTTGCGGCGGTTTTATTTTTCGGGATTATTGTCACGGGATTTTTTAATCTCTACGATTCTTTCCCACTTTTTGATAAGGTTCTGCACCTTGCAGGCGGATTTGCGGTGGCATGGCTTGCCCACGCGCTGTTTCGGAGTTCTGTAACACACCTTTCGCCCGTGCCGCGAATTGTGTTCATTGCCGGAGTGGTGGCGCTCGTTGGAGTTGCCTGGGAGATTGCAGAGTTTCTCTCCAACAGGGCGCAAGATGTATTCCCGCTTTTTTATCGCTATTTCCACGGCGGCGGACTCGCTGACACACTCGCCGATATGACCACTAATGTCATCGGCGCACTCATCTACTCCGTGAGTTTCGGACAGAGATCCTAAATTCGTTTGAGAGCACGAATGCCTAAGAGGTCCAATCCGCGTTTGAGGATCGCCACGATCGTTTCAACGAGCACGAGCCGAGCCGCCTTCCGGGCGGTTTGTTCGTCACTCAAGATGTGGATTGATTCATAGTAACGGTTGGCCAGTGTGGCAAGCCCGTGGAGATACGACGCGAGCGCATTGGGGGCATGAAGTTGTGTTGAGCGCACGATCACGCTGGAAAAATCCAGCATGTGTTTGATGAGTCGCAGTTCTAGGTTCTCATTGAGGGTGTGGGCGCTCGGGCGATATACGTAGCGGCTCAAGCGCGCCAAGACCCCTGCCTTTGTCAGTACTGCCGAAAGGCGGGCATGGGTATACTGCAAATACGGACCTGAATCACCCTCAAACGCAACCGCAGTTTTAACGTCAAACGTAATATCGCGCCCAATTCCCTGGCGCAGCATTGTATAGCGGATCGCCGCCAGGGCCACGCTCTCGCGGATACCTTCCCGCTCTTTGGTGCTCAACCCTTCTCGTTGCGCGAGTTTTTCATCAACATAGGTTTTTACCTCATCAATAAATTGCTCGGCGGGCACTACCTCTCCGGTCCGCGATGACATTTTCCCACTCGGCAGGCGCAACATGCCATGGGGCACATGGCGGGTCCGCGATGCCACCTCGGGCATGATCAATTGCATGGCTTGCAAGAGCACTTTGAAATACTCCGTAATCTCATTGCCCGTCACGATCAATGATAGATCCGGTTTGTATAATCTGAATTTCTCTTGATTAAGACCAAGCTCCTTGGCCTCATAGGTCGGCAGTCCCTGCGCGTTAATGAATACGCGGGTGTGGAGTCCGTATTTTTCGCCTCTAAATATCGTGGCGCCTTCACTTGCCTCAAACACGTCAGGGTGCTGCCTGACAATCTCAACTCCGCGCGGGGCCATCTCACTTTCAAAAAAATAGTGCGTGAATTTCGTGCCGAGCCGTTGATAGAGCGTCTCAAAGTGGCGCAAACTTCCCTCGCGACCTTTTTGATAGAGCATGTTGAGCTTTGAATCACTGCGGTCATAGAGTTTTTTATTGATGGCTTCGATTTCTTTTTTCGCTTCCGGATTATCTTGATACGCCCGCGCACCAAAAGTGTAAGCGGGCCCTAGATAGTCATGCCCTTTCTGCATACCCCATACCGCCATGGCAATATGCAGCCCCGCATCGCCCTGCCAGTTGACTCGGATGACTTTAGCGCCCGTCGCCTCGTAGAGACGGGCAATGGTCTCTCCAATGGCATTAGACATGAGGTGACCGATGTGAAACTGTTTGAAAGGATTGGGGTCGGTATATTCCACCATCACAGTTTTGCCTTTGTTGATGGGGCTTGAACCGTAGGCAGAACGCTTGCGATAGATGTCGGCAAGATGCTGTTGGAGGAATGACGCCTTGAGAAAAAAATTCACAAAACCGGGCGCGGCAAATACGACCTTTTCAAACACAGGACCGAGCACAGCATCGTCTTTTACAAACTGGATTACACGCTCTGCGGCATCAGCGGGGCTTTGGTGCTGCTGCTGGGCAAGCGTAAACGCAATATTGGTGGAATAATCGCCCAATGCCGGGTCGTCGGGAATGAGAATATCAAAATTAACGCCCGGCCAGTGAGCCGCCATCCGATGTTTCAAGAGCCCCTGAATCATAAAATCAATATATGCTATTTCAGTACGAATCGCCACTTTTTCTCCCCCCGTATTTCAGCGTCACCACTCCTCATGGGTAACAAGGTGAGGATTGAAAAATTTTTCATCTCACTTCATAATTGAGTATATATGGCAAACCATGAATATGATAAGCCGATTATTGAAGTCGTAAAGCGCGCCTCCCCGGCAGT